>JAOPWF010000212.1 GCA_025965815.1 Mycobacterium sp. | reverse complement strand
ACGTAGCCGATCTCGAAGCCGCCAACACCGACCGGCTCAGCCGCCCGCCGCACCTCAGGGGGTAACGCAGTCACAGATCAACATTGTTCGCCGCGAGCGGTCCGCACCCCGGTAGCGACTCGCAACCCAAATCCGGACGTCGCAAGATCCGTCGCGACCTAAGTCCGGACGTCGCAACCTAAATCCGGACAGGACACCGATCGCCGGCGCGGTCGCTCTGATGGCGGCGCAGGTCGACCGATGCACGGTCAACGGCGAGCAGGTGATCCCGCAACCGGGCGGCTGCTACGGCGGCTGGGTCACCAGCTGGATCGTCGGACCGTTCAAGGGCATACCTGAAGCCATGGGCTGGTAGCAAGGCCCGTCCGCCTCGGCTTCGCTCAGCCGCCGGTACCTCGGCCCTGCCGGACTCGGCGCCAGATGGGACCCCTGCCAGGGCGGGACACGTCGTCCGCCTCGGCTTCAGCGGGTTCGTCACGAGCCTCGACAGGCTCGGCCGCAGCCGGTTCGTCAGTCGGAAGGGCTGGAGCGGCTTCCTCGGTCGCCTCGGCCAGCTCATCTTCGGCGGCTTCGGCCCCACCGGACTCGGCGGCCTTCGCCTCCGCTTCAGCAGGTGTGACAGTGACCTCGGCTTCAGCCACTTCCTCGCCGGACACGGCTTCAACCGGTTCGTCAGTCGCCTCGGCTTCGGACTCAGGCTCGGGCTCGGCGCCCGTAGAGCCTTCGTCGGCCCCTGCCTCGGGTAGCTCGACTTCGTCGGATTTCGCGAGCTCCTCGTCAGACAGAGCTTCAGCAGGTTCATCGGTCGCCTCGGCCGCAACGGGATCGGGCTGGACCGCCTCATCGTCTAAAGCGGGCGCAGCTTCCTCGTCTTCCGCGGCCTCACTACCCGCAGGCGCGAGCTCACCGTCGTCCGCGTCCGCCTCGGCTTCAGCCTCTTCTAGGTCGACCCCGTCAGTCTCCGCCGCGGCACCGGCTTCGGCCGCCTCCGCGGTCTCCGCCTCCTCGACCGGCGCCTGCGCACCAGCAGAGTCCGGCTCCTCGACAGGGTCCGGCTTGTCATCTGCCCCAGCCGCCTTGGCGTCGGCTGTGTCCTCTTGGCCGGCGACCGTCGCGGCGGCCACGACCCCGCTCGCCGCCGCGACGGTGGCCAACTCCTTGGCCACCTCGTCCACCGGCGACTCTCCGGAGACCTCATCGTCCCGTGGCTTTCCGCGCAGACTGGTGGGGTCTTCACGACCCTTGGGCGCCACCATGATGTAGACCACGGCCGCGATGAAGACGAACGTCGACGTGAACGAGTTCACCCGGATGCCCGCAATATGGGTCGCCGTATCGCTGCGCATCAGCTCGACCCAGAACCGCCCGACACAGTATCCGGCGACATAGAGCGCGAACAGTCGGCCGTGTCCGAACTTGAAGCGCCGATCGACGAGGATCAGCATCACGAATACCAGGACGTTCCATAGCAATTCATAGAGGAACGTCGGATGGACGACCTGGAAGAGCTGACCGGTCGACACACCGTCCAGGGAGTGGACGTCGATCGCGCCAGACGGGTCGCGGCGATAGAAGATCTCCAGGCCCCACGGCACGGTGGTTTCGCGCCCGTACAGCTCCTGGTTGAAGTAGTTTCCGATCCGGCCGATCGCCTGGGCCAGAACGATTCCCGGAGCGATCGCGTCACCGAACGCCGGAAGCGGTATCCCCCGGCGGCGACACGCGATCCATGCGCCCACGCCGCCCAGCGCGACCGCGCCCCAGATACCCAGGCCACCGTCCCAGATCCGCAGTGCGGCGCCGACTCCCGCGCCACCCTCACCGAAGTAGGTCGTCCAGTCGGTGATGACGTGGTAGAGCCGTCCGCCGATGAGGCCGAACGGCACCGCCCACAGCGCGATGTCGTAGATGACGCCGCGCTCGCCGCCCCTGGCTTCCCAACGCCGGTCGCCGATGACCAGGGCCACCACGATGCCGATGATGATGAACAGCGCGTAGGCGCGCAGCGGAACCGGGCCTAAGTGCCACACGCCCTGCGGCGGACTGGGCAGATAGGCGAGCGTCGTCGTCACGCGGACAACCTCTGGCGAACGCCGTCGGCAAGCTCTTCGGTGAGGGTGCGCACCGCAGACACGCCCTCGGTCAGCGCCGCGACCAATGCCGAGCCCACGATCACTCCATCGGCATAGCTGCCGATCTGCGCCGCCTGCTCACCCGAGCGCACGCCCAGACCGACACCCACCGGAATGTTCGACACCGCCTTGACCCGCCTCACCAGTTCGGGCGCCGCCACCGACACCGCATCACGGGCACCTGTCACGCCCATGGTCGACGCCGCGTAAACAAACCCACGCGAGGCGTCCACCGTCGCCGCCAGCCGCTCCGGAGTCGACGATGGTGCCACCAGAAAGATCCGGTCCAGCTTGTGGTCGTCCGAAACCGCCAGCCATTCATCGGCCTCTTCCGGGATCAGGTCGGGGGTGATCAGACCTAGCCCACCGGCGGCAGCGAGATCGCGCGCGAACGCGTCAACGCCATACCGCAGCACCGGATTCCAGTACGTCATGACGACCGCACGGCCGCCGGCGTTGCCGATCGCCTCGACCGCCGCCAGGGCGTCGCGGACCCGCACCCCGCCGCGCAACGCCGCCTCGGTGGCCGCCGCGATCGTCGGTCCGTCCATCCCGGGATCGGAGTACGCCACACCGACTTCCACGATGTCGCAACCAGATTCGACCATGCTCGTCATCGCGTCGATGGACGTCGGAACGTCGGGATAACCGGTCGGCAGATAACCGATCAGGGCGGAGCGGCCCTCCTTGCGGCAGGTGTCGAACAGTTCCGCCAGGCGACTGGTATCAGGCACTTGCGCCGCCTTTGTCGTCGAGCAGGCCGAACCACTTCGCCGCGGTCTCGACGTCCTTGTCGCCCCGGCCCGACAGATTCACCACAATGATCGCACCCGGTCCCAATTCCACACCCAACTTCAACGCACCCGCAACGGCGTGAGCCGACTCGATGGCCGGGATGATCCCTTCTGACCGGCACAGCAGCCCGAATGCGTCCATCGCCTCGGCATCGGTGATGGGCCGGTAGTCGGCGCGGCCGCGGTCCTTGAGGAAGGCGTGCTCGGGTCCCACCCCTGGGTAGTCCAGGCCGGCGGAAATCGAATGCGACTCGATGGTCTGGCCGTCCTCGTCCTGCAGCAGGTAGGAGAAGGATCCCTGAAAGGCGCCGGGCGAGCCACCGGTGAATGTGGCGGCGTGCCGCCCGGTTTCGACGCCGTCCCCCGCCGCCTCGAAGCCGACGAGGCGGACGCCCGGGTCGTCGATGAAGGCGTGGAAGATGCCGATGGCGTTCGACCCGCCCCCCACGCATGCGGTCACCGCATCGGGAAGCCGGCCGGCCTGGTCCTGGATCTGAGCACGGGTCTCAAGGCCGATCACCCGCTGAAAATCGCGGACCATCGTCGGGAACGGGTGCGGGCCGGCCGCGGTGCCGAAGCAGTAGTACGTGTTGTCGGCGTTGGTGACCCAGTCGCGGAACGCCTCGTTGATGGCGTCCTTCAACGTCTTGGAACCCGACTCGACCGACACCACCTCGGCGCCCAGCAGCCGCATCCTGGCCACGTTGAGCGCCTGACGGGCGGTGTCCACAGCACCCATGTAGACGATGCATTCGAGGCCCAGCAGCGCACACGCGGTCGCGGTGGCCACGCCGTGCTGCCCGGCACCCGTCTCGGCGATGACGCGCGTCTTGCCCATCTGCTTGGCCAGCAGTGCCTGCCCCAGCACATTGTTGATTTTGTGAGAACCAGTGTGGTTGAGGTCTTCTCGCTTCAGAAAGATCCGCGCTCCACCGGCGTGATCACTCAGCCTCGAGGCCTCGTAGAGCGGCGACGGACGTCCGCTGTAGTGCTTCTGCAGCCGGTCGAGCTCGTCGAGGAACGTCTGGTCGCTGCGAGCCTTCTCATAGGCGGCCGTCACTTCCTCGATGACCGCCATCAGGGCCTCGGGTACCAATCGCCCTCCGTAGGGGCCGAAATGGCCACGGGCATCGGGATCGTGGACGGTGCGTTCGGCGACGGCCGCGCTCGAGCGCGGAAGGTCGGGGCCGGACAGATCTGCCATCACTACTGCTCTACGCGGAAGGGGCTCATCGGGTTCATGCGGTCTCACTCAACCGGACTCTCCGAGTCCTAGCGGGAGGGTTTCGGGCAGGACGGATGGGTGCCTGCGGTGACGAGATCGGCAACGGCGCTGCGGGGATCACCGCTGGTCACCAACCCCTCACCGACCAGAACGGCGTCAGCTCCCGCGCCCGCGTACGCCAGCAGATCCGCGGTGCCGCGCACGCCGGACTCGGCGACGCGGATGACGTTGGAGGGCAGCCCCGGTGCGATGCGGGAGAAGCAGTCGCGGTCTACTTCGAGGGTCTTGAGGTCGCGGGCGTTGACGCCTATCACCCGTGCGCCGGCCTGCAGCGCACGATCGGCTTCCTCCTCGGTGTGCACTTCCACCAAGGCCGTCATGCCCAGCGACTCGGTCCGGTCAAGCATCGACGCCAGTGCGGGCTGTTCCAGCGCGGCCACGATCAGCAGCAGCATGTCGGCGCCGTGCGCGCGGGCCTCGTGGATTTGATACGGACGGACGACAAAGTCCTTTCGCAGGATAGGTATTGACACCGCCGCCCGCACCGCGTCCAGGTCGGCGAGAGAACCGTGGAAGCGTCGTTCCTCGGTCAGCACGCTGATGACGCGGGCGCCGCCGCTCTCGTATGCACGGGCGAGGTCGGCCGGATCGGATATCGACGCGAGCGTGCCGCGCGACGGGCTGGCCCGCTTGACCTCCGCGATGACGCCGATGCCCGGTTCCCGCAACGCCGCCATGACATTTCGCGCTGGCGGGGCTGCTATGGCCGCGGCCTTGATCTCGGCCAGGCTGACGACGGCCTCACGGGCGGCAACGTCGGCGCGGACTCCTTCGATGATGGAGTCGAGCACGGTTGCCGAACTCATGATCTGTCGATTCCTTCCCGGCGATCCCCCGCCAATGCCGAATGAACTTCATCGAAGGGTAGTCGCCTCGAGAGCATCGTCCGTCACCGACCCTCGGTGTCGGATTCCGGCAGCGCTGACTGCGCCGACGGCGCTGGTCGCTCGGTTGGGTCGGTGCCCTCGTCGAGGGCATCCCAGATCATCCGCTCCGACATCGCGGTAGCGGATTCGTCGCGCTGAGCCGCGGCACGCCGCGCTGCAGGTGCGACGTACTTCGCAGTGGCCCCGCGACCGGCCGACGCGCAGCGCATCAACGCAAAGGCGCTGACGAGTGCGCACATCGCCGCTGCGAGCGTGAGTCCGGCTCCCCAGTAATGCCTGCCGCTGCCGACCAGTGCGGTGATTGGAACCTGAGCGAGGTCCGCACCGCGCACCGCAATATCGCGGACCACCCACTGGCTGATCGCCAGATACGCCGTGCCCGCACTGACCGCCGCGACGATCACCGCCAGTAGCCGTAGCGGCCAGCCGCGCACCGCCAGCGCAGCGACGGCGGCTGCGAGCAACAGCAACACCAGCGGAACCAGCGCCGTCGACCACGAGGATCCCGTCAGGACGACGGTCTTGGGCTGTCCGAGACCGTCGAAGGACCGGATTTCGACCCACGGCATTCGCGACGCCGCCCACAGGCACAGCCCGGCCACGACCAGCGACAACTGGGCCACACGCATCAGCCGTCGGCCCCTTCGCGCGGGGTCGGCTGCCTCGGTGTCGGGCTCAGCCGTCACGATCGGCACCCGGAATCGTCAGGGTTTCCGCCGCAGCGATCGCGCTGAGGACGGCCCTCGCCTTGTTGGCCGCCTCGGTGTACTCGTAGGGACCGTTGGAATCGGCCACAACTCCACCGCCCGCCTGCACGTACGCGGTCCCGTCGCGCATCAGCGCGGTGCGGATCGCGATCGCGAAGTCGGCGTTTCCGGCGAAGTCCAGGTAGCCCACCACGCCGCCGTAAAGGCCTCGCCGAGTTTTCTCGACCTCCTCGATGAGTTCCATCGCGCGCACCTTCGGGGCTCCGGACAGGGTGCCGGCCGGAAAGCATGCGGTGACGGCGTCGATCGCGGTCTTGCCCTTGGCAAGCTGGCCGGTGACGGTGGATACCAGGTGCATGACGTGGCTGTAGCGCTCGATGTGGCTGTAGTCCTCGACGCGAACCGTTCCGGGCATACACACCCGGCCCAGGTCGTTGCGGCCCAGATCGACGAGCATCAGGTGCTCGGCGCGATCCTTGTCGTCGGACAGCAACTCCTTTTCGAGTAGCTGGTCTTCCTCCTCGGTCTCGCCGCGCCACCGCGTCCCGGCGATCGGGTGCGTCGTCGCCCGACCGTCCTGCACGGTGACCAGCGCCTCCGGGCTGGAGCCGACGATCGAGAAGGCCAGTCCCCCATCCTCATTCGGCACATTCAGCAGATACATGTAGGGGCTCGGGTTGGACACGCGCAGCATTCGGTAGACGTCGATCGGGTCGGCATCAGTGTCCATCTCGAAGCGCTGCGACGGCACCACCTGGAACGCCTCGCCGGCTTCGATATCAACGACCAGCCGCTCGACGATGGCGCCGTACTCCTCGACCGTGCGCTGCGCGCGGTGCAGCGGCTCAGGGCGGCTGAACGTTCCCACGCTCGACGGCAGCGGCTGGCCCAGCGCCTCGGTCATCACATCCAGTCGGGCGACCGCGTCGTCGTAGGCCCAGTCGACGCGCTCGTCGGTGGCGTTCCAGTTCACCGCATTGGCGATCAGCGTGATGGTACCTTCGTGGTGGTCGACCGCGGCGATATCGGTGGCCAACAGCAGCAGCATGTCCGGCAGTTTCAGGTCGTCGACGGCCAGTTCGGGCAACCGTTCCAGGCGCCGCACCAGGTCGTAGGCGAAGAAGCCGACCATTCCGCTGGACAGCGGCGGCAGCCCGGGCAGGGCGGCGGTCGAAAGTAGCTCCAGTGTCGTCCGCAACGCCTCCAGTGGATCGCCGCCGCGTGGGGCGTCCTGGGGCGTCACGCCCAGCCAGACCGCCTCGCCGTCGCGAACCGTGAGCGCAGACGGGGCGCCCGCACCGATGAACGACCACCGCGACCAGGACCTGCCGTTCTCGGCGGATTCGAGCAGGAACGTGCCGGGACGATTGGCGGCCAGCTTGCGGTACGCCGACAGCGGCGTCTCACTGTCCGCCAGGACCTTGCGAGTCACCGGTACGACGCGATGCTCGGCCGCCAGCGCCCGGAAATCCGCGCGGGTGGTGGTCACAGCAAGGTCGGCGGTCGACGGCACGTCGCCCATCTTTCCACCTCCGCGACAGGAGCCGCCCATGCCGAACCCAGAAGCCAATAAAAAGAGCCGCGCGTATGTGACGGCCGTCACAACAGGACGGTTGAACTACTTTCCCTTCGATCCGTGGTTGTTACTGGCGGGCCGCGACCCGTCGGGGACGCAATTCGCGAACCTCGTTGATCGACTGGACGATTCGGAGAGTTCGGTGACCAGTGCTGACGGGCAGCCGCATTTCGACGGCCGGGAGATGTTCATGGTGCACGACATGCTGCGACGGGAGTTCGCACTGATGCCCGCGCTCGTTGGTGATGTCACCGTCGGCAACCGCGACCGCGCCGAGACCGTCGGCGACCACATCGACACCGTGGTCACCGTCCTGCATCATCACCACCTCACCGAGGTCCGGTACGTGTGGCCGGTGCTGCTCGAGCGCTGCGCCGAGTCGTTGGCACCGCTGCTGCACCTGGTGGAATGCCAGCACGAGCAGGTCGCCGTGCTCGGATATCAGGTCGAGAAGGCGCTGAGCACCTGGCGCGACGGGGTGTCCGCCGAATCTCGCGACGACCTCATCGACGCCCTGCACCTGCTCAACCTGTCGATGCGGGAGCACCTCAGCGACGAGGAAGAGAGCATCGTGCCGCTCATGGAGCAGCACGTCACGGCCGCCGAGTGGAGCGAGATGGTCGCGAAGGCGGCGGCCGGGTCCGACCCGGAGCAACTGCCCCTCGAGTTCGGCATGCTGATGTACGAGGGCGATCCGGAGATCGTCGACCGGGCCATCGCCGGCATGCCCCCGCACGCGGGCACGGTTATCAGGCAGCTGGCCGCGCGGAACTTCGCCGAGCACTCCCAGCGGGTGCACGGCACCACCACGCCGCAGCGGAGCAGTGAGTTGTGGTCGTGACGTGACGGAGAACGGGCCGCGCGTAGCGTGATGATCATGAAACCCGGCGACCTCGTGGAGGATTTCGTCCTTCCGGACCAGACTGGCACTCCTCGGACTTTCAGCGACTTCCTGACCGACGGACCGGCGGTGCTGTTCTTCTATCCCGCCGCCATGACTCCGGGCTGCACCAAGGAGGCCTGCCACTTCCGCGACCTGGCGGGCGAGTTCGCAGCGGTCGGGGCGTCGCGCGTCGGCATCAGTACCGATGCCGTCGACAAGCAGGCCCAGTTCGCCGACGCCCAGAGCTTCGACTATCCGCTGCTGTCGGATTCCGACGGCGCCGTCGCAATCAATTTCGGGGTCAAGCGGGGTCTGCTCGGCAAGTTCCTGCCGGTGAAGCGCACGACGTTCGTCATCGACACCGACCGCAAGGTCCTCGACGTGATCTCCAGCGAAATCAACATGGACACGCACGCCGACAAGGCGCTCGACGTGCTGCGGGCCCGCTCGAATCGCTAGTCGATCAGCAGGACGTCGGCGTCGAAGCAGCTGTGATCGCCGGTGTGGCAGGCGGCGCCGACCTGATCGACCTCGAGCAGCACGGCGTCGCCGTCGCAGTCCAGCCGCACCGAATACACGTGCTGGGTATGGCCGGAGCTCGCGCCCTTGACCCAGTACTCCGCGCGCGACCGCGAGTAGTAGGTGGCGTTGCGTGTTTCCAGCGTGCGGGCCAGAGCCGTGTCGTCCATCCACGCCACCATCAGCACCTTTCCGGTGCCCCGCTCCTGGGCCACAGCGGTGAACAGTCCCTTCGCGTCGCGCTTGAGCCGCGACGCGATTGCGGAGTCCAATTCAGACTCTGGCGTCATCGGACGACGATCCCTTCTGCCGCCATTGCCGTCTTGACCTCGCCGATGGTGAGCTCCCGGAAATGGAACACGCTGGCGGCGAGCACGGCGTCGGCACCTGCAACAACCGCGGGCGCGAAATGTTCCACCGTGCCCGCGCCGCCGCTGGCGATCACCGGCACCGTGACGGCGCCGCGCACGGCCCGCAGCATCCGCAGGTCGAAGCCGGCCTTGGTGCCGTCGGCGTCCATCGAGTTCAGCAGGATCTCGCCGACGCCCAGTTCGGCGCCGCGGGCCGCCCACTCCACGGCGTCGATGCCGGTGCCGCGACGGCCACCGTGCGTGGTCACCTCCCAGCCTGACTTCGTGGGCTGCGACCCGTCCGGGACCGTGCGGGCGTCGACGGACAGCACGATGCACTGCGATCCGAATTGACGCGACAGTTCGGCCAGCAGGTCCGGCCGCGCGATCGCCGCGGTGTTCACCGCCACCTTGTCGGCGCCGGCCCGCAACAGCGCGTTGACGTCTTCGACCGAGCGCACGCCTCCACCCACCGTCAGCGGGATGAACACCTGCTCGGCGGTGCGCCGCACCACATCGAGCATGGTGGCCCGGCCCGCGGATGACGCGGTGACATCGAGGAAGGTCAACTCGTCGGCGCCCTCGGCGTCGTAGACGGCGGCCAGATCGACGGGATCGCCTGCGTCCCGGAGATTTTCGAAGTTGACACCTTTGACCACCCGACCGTTGTCGACGTCCAGGCACGGGATGATGCGAACCGCGACGTCCACGTCAGAAGTCCCCGGGCTCACCGACGGAGCGCACGATGTCGAGAATCCGGCCGTGCACCCCGGGCACCCCGGCCAGTGCCGAGCGGGAGGTGGCCGTCCAGTCATTGCCGGCCAGGTCGGTGACGATTCCGCCTGCTGCCCGCACCAACGCCACCCCTGCGGCGTGGTCCCAGATGTGGTCACCGAAACTGATGGCGCCGCCGAGGATCCCGGCGCCGGTGTAGGCGAGATCGATGCCGGTGGCGCCGTGCATCCGCAGCTTTGAGCACTCGCGGCTCAGGTTCTCCAGCACCGAGAGCCGGTAACGGCCGGGGAACCGGCCGCGCCAGTCGACGTTGAACGTGCCTATCCCGACGATGGAGTCGGCCATCTCGGTATCAGTCAGTGGCGCCTGCGCGACGCCGTTGACATGCAGGGGCCCGCCGGCGACGGCGGTGAACCGCTGATCCATGAATGGGATCCAGGTAAGCCCGGCGACCGGTTCGCCGTCGCGAAGCAGACCCAGCAGGATCGCGGCCATCGGCGAGCCCGCGGCGTAGTTGAAGGTGCCGTCGATGGGATCGAGCACCCACACCATCGGTGAATCGATCGCGGCACCACCGAATTCCTCGCCGTGCACTCCGATACCGGTCGTCGTGGTCAGCGCGTCGACGACCTGCCGTTCGATGGCGAGGTCCACCTCGGTGGCGAAGTCGTTGCCCTTCTTACGCACCGCGGACTGGGCGCCGATGCCCTCGACGAACTGCTTGGCGGCCGCATCCAGAATGACGGTCGCCTCGGCGACCAGAGCGGAGAGGTCCGCTGTGTCCGGGGCCATACCGGGCCCTACTGCCCGACCGCGGCGAGCGCCTGCGGCAGGGTGAACCGCCCGGCGTACAACGCCTTACCGACGATGGCTCCCTCGACACCACTGTCGGTCAGGGTGGCGATCGCCCGCAGGTCGTCCAGACTGGACACGCCGCCTGATGCGATCACCGGCGCGTCCGTGCACTCCGCGACGGTTTCCAGCAGGTCGATGTTGGGCCCGGTCAGCGTGCCGTCCTTGGTCACGTCGGTGACGACGAAGCGCGAGCAGCCTTCGCTGTCAAGGCGTTCCAGCACGTCCCACAGGTCGCCGCCGTCGGTTTCCCAGCCGCGCCCGCGCAGCCGGTGCTCACCATCGACGATCTGGACGTCGAGGCCGACCGCCACCTTGTCGCCGTACTCCGCGATCATGCGGGCGCACCACTGCGGGTTCTCCAGCGCGGCTGTGCCGACGTTGACCCGCGTGCAGCCGGTCGCGAGCGCCGCTTTGAGTGACTCGTCGTCGCGGATTCCACCGGACAGTTCCACCTGAATGTCGAGCTTGCCGACGACCTCGGCCAGCAGTTCGCGATTGGACCCGCGGCCGAAGGCGGCGTCGAGGTCGACGAGGTGGATCCATTCGGCGCCGTCCCGCTGCCAGGTCATCGCCGCGTCCAGCGCGGAGCCGTACTCGGTCTCGCTGCCGGCCTGGCCCTGCACCAGACGGACGGCACGGCCCTCGACCACGTCGACGGCGGGCAGAAGTATCAAACGCACGTCAATAACCTATCTCGCGGGCGTTCACAGCCCGTCGACCCAGTTGGTCAGCAGTTCAGCACCCGCGTCGCCGCTCTTCTCGGGATGGAACTGGGTAGCGGCCAACGGCCCGTCTTCCACCGCGGCCAGAAACGGGTCGTGATGGGTGGCCCAGGTGACTAGCGCGTCGGCGTTTCCCTCCCACGTCTGAGCCGCGTAGGAGTGCACGAAGTAGAAGCGGGTGGTGGCGTCGAGGCCCTTGAACAGCGCGCTTCCCGCCGCCGCGTCGACGACGTTCCAGCCCATGTGCGGGATGACCGGCGCGTTCAGCCGGATGACGGCACCCGGCCACTGTCCGCAGCCGGCCGATTCGACGCCGAACTCCACGCCGCGTGCGAACAGGATCTGCATGCCCACGCAGACACCGAGCACCGGACGTCCCTGCGCCACCCGATCGGCGATGATCTTCTCCCCGCCGATTGACCGCAGCCCGGTCATGCAGGCCTCGAACGCTCCGACACCCGGTACCACCAGGCCGTCGGCGGCCGCGGCCGCGTCGGCGTCCTTGGTGACCTCGACATCGGCGCCGACGCGTTCGAGCGCACGCTGCGCCGAGCGCAGGTTGCCCGAACCGTAGTCAAGCACAACCACCGACTTCGGCGTCACAGGGAGCCTTTGGTGGAGGGCACCCCCGACACCCGGGGATCGGGTTCGACGGCTTGGCGAAGCGCGCGGGCGTCGGCCTGGTACTGGGCCTCGGTGATGTGGTGCGGGTCGCGGCCGTACAG
>JAOPWF010000169.1 GCA_025965815.1 Mycobacterium sp. | reverse complement strand
CCGTCGGTTGCCAGCGCGGCCACAACATCAACCAGCAGCCGCCGTTCGACGACCTTGATCCGTTCGTGCAGGGATTCCTCGTCATCGCCATCGAGCACCGGTACGGCCTGCTGCGCGAGGATCGGCCCGGTGTCCATCCCGGCGTCGACCAGGTGCACTGTGCAACCGGTGACCTTGACCCCGTAGTCCAGCGTCGTGGGTACCGCGTGGGCGCCGGGGAAGGCGGGCAGCAGCGCGGGATGGGTGTTCACCACGCGGCCGATGTATCGCGAAAGAAACTGCGGGCCAAGTATTTTCATGAATCCTGCGGAGACGATGAGATCCGGCTCGTGTGCCGCGGTGGCCTCGGTGATCGCGGCGTCCCAGGCCTCCCGGTCGGGGTAGTCGCCCAGTCGGACGGTATAGGCCGGCACGGAAGCCGAGGTCGCGATGTCGACGGCCACGCAGTCCCGGTCGACGCCGACAGCCACCACGCGGGCGGGGTAGTCACCGGTTGCGGCGTCGAGCAGGGAACTCAACAGTGAGCCCGTCCCCGAGGCCAGGACGACAAGCCGTGCCGGTGCGCTGGGCGGCACACGGAGCGGTTCCTGCACGCGACGAGCCTAGTCGGCGGCGCCGCGCGCTCGATTGCCGGTCGGGCCAGGTTCTGGCGTGTCGTCGTCGGTGAACATATGGGCCTCGTCATCGAGGAGGTGGCGCTCGCCATTCGGGTCGTCCGCGACACGGTCGTCAGGCAAGACCACGTCGTTCCCGGGATCCTCGACGGGCAGGACTTCCCCGATATGCAGGACCGGTTCGGGTTCCTCGGCGGCGGGCACGTCAGGGTCGGGCGCAGGCTCGGCTGCCGGCTCGGCGGCCGGCTCCGCCGCGGACTTGACTGGTCTCGGACGGCGCGCGATCCCACCCGTCATCGCGACTGTCACTCCGCCGATCACCACGAACCAGAGGAACACCGCGGTCCCGAAGGTGCTCTGGTCCACCCCTACGTGGCCGAAGTTGCCCAGTTGCCCGCCGCCGGCGTACCCGAGCAGCGCCATCGCCGCGGCGGCGGCCGCGGCGGCGATCACCAGCTTCGCCACCGCAGGCAGTAAGGGCACCGGTCGGCGGGCGCACTGCTGCCCGACGACGACGCCCGACGCGGCCGCGACGATCAGCAACGCGACCCAAACCGGGCCCAGCGGCGGCGTGGGAACCGCGGCCAGCACCGGAAGTGCCGGGATGTCCCCGCCGAAGACGGTGAATGAACTGAATGTCGCAAGGCCGAGGTGCGCGCTGGAGCCCACGGCAACCGCCGACGTGCCGACGATGACGTTCGGCGCATACAGCACCGACAAACCGGTCAGGCTGAGCTGGCCGAAGAGCGAGTCGGTGATCGAGTAGAGCTCATGCATGGTGGCCCAGTGCACGACCAGCGATCCCGCGGTGACCACGCCCGACAGTCCGAACAGTGCCAGCACCCCGGCGGCGGCCGCCCGCGCCGAGTCGCCCAGCCAGTCCGGCAGGTGGGATGCGGCCAGAGTGCGCCGGCCGGCCACAGCGCCGACACCCAGCGCGGCGCCGATGGCGTGAACGGCCAGCACTCCACCGAACGCGCGCAGCGCACTGGGCGTCTGCAACTCGGTCAGCACCGAGGAGGCGTCATGGATGACGGCCAGCGAGATCGCGGCGATCAGCAGCGGGCCACCCAGTGCCGACCCGACGATCCAGCGGATCACGAACCAGGAGGGATTACCGTACGTCGCATGCGCGGTCGTCCGGGCGGTGCCCCACACCATCGCCAGCACCGGCAGGAGAGGCATCACCCCCAGCTCCCGGCCTCCGATGGAGACCGGCACCTGATGGACGCCCAGCCACATGCTGGCGATCGCGCCGAGGGCGCCTGTCATATCGCTGTTGGCGATCAGCAATTGCAGCAGCGTCACCGCCGCGATGATGACCAGCGCCACCAGTGCCGGGCCGAAGGCGACCCTGAGCAGGTCGCGAGCCTGGCGAGTACCCGTCGCCCGGTTGTCCTCCACCCCTGTCACTCTTCGCGCACGTGGTCCAGGCGCGTGGCCCGCCCAGTTAGGACGGTGCCGGGCCGGACGAGGAAGGCGACTGCTGCTGCGGAGGTTGTTGCGCCGGGACCTGCGTAGTGGGCGCGGAGCCGGGAGCCTGCGGGCCACCGAAGCTGGGGAAGCCGGTCGGCGGCGTGGCGGTCCCGGACTGCGGACCGAGCGGGGAGAAGCCGCCGGTGTGGGGCCCGGAGGGGTAGCCACCGCCGCCACCGCCATACTGCGTCGGGTATCCCGGGCGCTGTTGCTGCGGGGAATGCTGCTGCGGGCCCCCCTGCTGCGGAGCGTGCTGTTGACCCGGCTGCCCGTAATACTGGCCCGGGCCGCCGTACTGTCCGTACTGCTGCTGCTGGTCGTACTTCGGCCGCGGCGCCGGCGGGGTGACGACCCCGGCCTCGAGCAGCAGCGCGCCCACCGCCACGATCGCCTGCAGGCCGACGACGACCACGATGACGATCAGCGCCCAGCCGATGGAGGCGTAGGACGGCGTGTTCAGCAGGCCCGAGAGGGCGAGCAGGAAAGCCAGAACGGACAGGACGGCCACGGCCGCAAACCGGCTCTTCTGCCTCGGAACCAGTGCGACGGCGGCCAGCAGAGCAGCGAGCAGGGACGCCACGATGGTTAACGCGATCTGCGGGCTACCTGACATGCCGTCGGGAACGCCGAGTGTGTCGAGCTGATTGGACTTCCAGACCGGTCCGTAGCTGAGTAGGTACGCAGCCAGGCCCAGCACGATGACGGCCACGGTCAGGTACAGCGGAAGCTTGCTCGGGCCGGCCGGTTCATCGGGCCCGGTCTTGGAGAACTGCTGTGTGGGCGCTGCGAATTGGGTGGTGGGCTGCGCCGGCGGATAACCGGGACCGCCTTGTGAGTAGGTCATGACCTCTCCTGTGCTCTTGGGCGTCGCTTGCGCAACGCGGTAGTGCCGCGCCGCTCCCCGCGGCGGTGCGTCGGATCGCCGTTCGGTGATTGATCGAACACCGACTTATGCGGACGATTCGACCACCCACGCTAGCGCACCTTCGGGTGGGCACGGTGGGCCTTGGCAAGTCAGGTCGGCGTGTCCGGCAGGTGCCCCCTGGACCCGCGCGCGGGATCACGCCGTGGCCAGCACCGGGGCGTCCACCGAATCCGCTTCGGCAGCCTCGATTTCGCGCACCAACGGCAGTACCCGCGAGCCGAAGTATTCGATCTCCTCCCGGAAGTGCAGAAAGCCGCCGAGGATCAGGTCGACGCCGCGCTTGCGGTACGCGGCAATGCGTTCCGCGATCTGCTCCGGGGTCCCGATCAGCTGCGTGCGGAACCCGTCGTTGTACTGGACCAGGTCCTCGAACGTCGAATCGGCCCACATGCCGCGCTTGTCGGCCGTCGAGTTGCCCGCCTGCTGGACCGCGTCGCGGAAACCCTCGACCGCAGGACGGTTGGCCTTTTCGATGATCTCGCGCAAGGTGTCGCGGGCTTCTTTCTCCGTATCGCGGGCAATGATGAATCCGTTGAGGCCGAAGCGGACCTCGCGTGCCGCGGTGCGAGCGTGGTCGCGGACGTCGACGAGCTGTTCGGTGACGCCGTCGAAGTCCTTGCCGTTGGAGAAGTACCAGTCCGAGTAGCGGCCGCCGTTGCGGCGCGCTGCCGCGGAGTTTCCGCCCTGGAAGATCTCGGGGTTCGGCCGTTGTGCGGTGTTCAGAGG
Source organism: Mycobacterium sp. (assembly GCA_025965815.1). Lineage (GTDB taxonomy): Bacteria > Actinomycetota > Actinomycetes > Mycobacteriales > Mycobacteriaceae > Mycobacterium. Next base: position 546 of record JAOPWF010000169.1, on the reverse strand, counting down.
CTTGGGTTTGAGAGTGAAGTCGTGGATCCGGTAGAAGTCGCCACGGAAGTCGACGTCGTCCTCGGTCCAGATCTTCCGGAGGACCTGCAGGAATTCGGCGCTGCGCCGGTAGCGCTCGTCGTGCTCGAGCCACGGTTCGCCCAGGTGGGTGAACTCGTCCTTGAACCAGCCGGAGACGACGTTGACCGCGAAGCGGCCACCGGACAGGTGGTCGGCGGTGGCGCCCAGCTTCGCCAGCACCGCCGGCTGCCAGAGGCCGGGATGAACTGCGGCGATTACCTTGAGCCGCTGCGTGGCCAGCAGCAGCGCCAGCGAGAAGCTGGTCGACTCGTGCTGGAACTCGGCGCCGTAGCTGGCCTCGTAGCGGACCTGCGACAGCGCGTATTCGAAGCCGTTGTTCTCCGCCGTCTGCGCCAGCTTGGCGTTGTATTCGTAGTTCCAGTCGGTGCGCTGCTCGATGTCGCTGGTCACCAGACCGCCGCTGACGTTGGGCACCCAGTAGGCGAACTTGATGTTCCCGGAGATGCGTTCCGTCGTCATGGTGTG
>JAOPWF010000167.1 GCA_025965815.1 Mycobacterium sp. | reverse complement strand
GGTTCGGCTACGGAGGCATTGTCATCGGACGGTGATCGTCGGAAGGCCGACCGAGACCGACGAATCGACCGGTGGTTGTCCACCGGAGATTTTCGGGTAACCTAACTTTCTAATTCGCCTGTACGGATAGAGAGTGGGTTAGTTGTCGCAGGACATCGAGGCTCCCTTGAAGCCGGGCTTGTATCTGCTCGGCCCGGCGTTCGTCGCCGCGATCGCCTACGTCGATCCAGGCAACGTCGCCGCCAACGTGAGCGCCGGAGCCCAGTTCGGCTTTCTGCTGCTGTGGGTCATCGTCCTGGCCAATGTCATGGCCGGCCTGGTGCAGTACCTGTCGGCCAAACTGGGACTGGTCACCGGCCGCTCCCTGCCCGAGGCCGTCAGCGACCACACCCGCACACCGAGCCGGATCGCCTACTGGCTGCAAGCCGAATTGGTCGCGATGGCAACCGATCTCGCCGAAGTGGTCGGCGGGGCGATCGCGTTGAAGCTGCTCTTCGACCTACCGCTGCTGGTCGGCGGGATCATCACCGGGGCGGTGTCCATGCTGCTGCTGGGGGTGCAGGATCGCCGCGGGCAACGGGTCTTCGAACGCGTGATCAGCGGACTGCTGCTGATCATCGCCATCGGATTCCTGTCCAGTCTGTTCGTCGAACCGCCACCGCCGGGTGACGCCATCGCGGGTCTGCTACCGCGGTTCGACGGCTCCGAGAGCGTGCTGCTGGTCGCCGCGATGCTGGGCGCAACGGTGATGCCGCATGCGGTGTACCTGCACTCCGGCCTGGCCCGGGACCGGCACGGGCACCCACCGCCGGGCAGGCAGCGCCGCTGGCTGCTGCGGGTGACCCGTTGGGACGTCGGGCTGGCAATGGTGGTGGCGGGAGCGGTGAACCTCTCGATGCTGCTGGTCGCCGCAACGAACCTGCAGGGGCGCGACGATACCGACTCCATCGAGGGTGCGCACACCGCGGTGCGCGACACGCTGGGCCCGACGATCGCCCTCTTCTTCGCGATCGGACTGCTGGCCTCGGGCCTGGCGTCCACCTCGGTGGGGGCCTACGCCGGAGCAATGATCATGCAGGGCCTGCTGCGCCGCTCCGTCCCGCTGCTGCTGCGCCGGCTGATCACTCTCGTCCCCGCACTGGCGATCCTGGCGATCGGCATCGACCCGAGCCGCGCGCTGGTGTTGTCGCAGGTCGTGCTGTCTTTCGGGATCCCGTTCGCGCTGGTTCCGCTGGTCCGACTGACCAGCAATCGCACCCTGATGGGCGACGACACGAACCACCGGGTCACCACCGCCCTCGGGTGGATCGTGGCCGGCGTGATTATTCTGCTGAATGTGGTGCTGATCTATCTGACCGTGACAGGTAACTAGGAAAGCCTCTCTACCTGCAGCGATAGGCCGAAATTCGTCCTCCCGTTCGACGGACAGCGCTGTGTGCAAAGATATTCGTATGGGAAATCATTTGCCGGATCTCGCCGAAGAACTACCGTCATGGACGTTGACACTCCGTGCGGAGCGCAAAGCGCCAGCAACCATCAAGTCCTACACCGAAGGCGTGACCACGTTCCTGCGCTGGTGTGAGTCCAGCGGCACGCCCGCCGAGCTGACCAAGTCCACGGTGCAGACGTTCGTAGCCGAACTACTCGACGCCGGACAGCAGCCGAAGACGGCGACCGCTCGTTTGCTGGCCGTCCGACGGTTCTCAGCATGGCTGACCGAGGAGCGGATTCTGAGCAGTGATCCGCTCCTCGGGATCCGCCAGCCCAAGGTGGACCGCAAGGTGGTGGAGGCGCTAACCGATGACGAACTCCAGGCCCTCATCAAGGCATGCCAGGGGAGAGGGTTCACCGACCGGCGCGACGAGGCCATCGTCAGGCTGATGGCTGAGACAGGAATGCGTGCCGGGGAGCCAGTGAGGTTGGAGGTCGGCGACGTAGACCTCCAGCGCGGTATTGCAACCATCCGGCGCGGCAAGGGTGGCAAGGGCCGCATCGCCCCGTTCGGCCCGCAGACCGGGCAGGCTATCGACCGCTACATGCGTATGCGCCGTACACACCGCATGGCCGACACGGGCAAGTTGTTCCTAGGCGCTGATAACTGGCGCGATTTCAACTACTTCGGCCTGCGCCACGCGCTGGTTCGCAGGGCAGAGCTGGCCGGTATCAAGAACTTTCACCCACACAAGCTGCGGCACACCTTCGCCACCCGATGGCTACGCGCTAGTGGCTCCGAAGGTGGGCTGATGGCCGTGGCCGGTTGGTCGACACGGGGGATGATCGACCGCTACACAGCGGCCAGCGCGTCAGAGAGGGCAGCGGAGGAAGCACGCAAGCTGGCGCTGGGCGACCTGTAGCTAGTTGCGCCGCCGCGATCTGGCCGACTTCAACGCCAAGCGCCGGAAGTGCGCACTCTTGAGGTTCTCTGCCCGCTTAGCTCGTTCCTGCGGAGTCAGCACGCCGTCCGGGTCTACCTCGTGTTCAAACTTGGCCATCATCGCCCTACGTGCTGGCGCTGTCCTGGCGGCTCGATCCGGGGTCCGCGCCCAAGACTCGTGGGACGCGATGGATGCGATCAGTGATCGTTCTCGTTCATGTTGGTTCATCAAGTGCGCAGCGGCGCGGCGTGCGCTCGTCTGGCGTCTCGGTGGTCACTGCGGTCATACGGAAATCCAACCACGACCCGGTTGACGTGAAACGGACACGATTCGGAGCCGC
>JAOPWF010000156.1 GCA_025965815.1 Mycobacterium sp. | reverse complement strand
GGAGTACGTGACGGATACGGTTGCGGACGTGGAATCACAACCCCACGCGCTGGTCGAGCAGCGCGGACACACGCTGATTGTGACCCTGAACCGGCCTGAGGCCCGCAACGCGCTGTCCACCGAGATGCTGCAGATCATGGTCGAGGCGTGGGACCGCATAGACAACGACCCCGACATTCGCTGCTGCATCCTCACCGGCGCCGGCGGCTACTTCTGCGCGGGCATGGACCTGAAGGCAGCGACCGCGAAACCGCCGGGCGACTCCTTCGCCGACGGCAGCTACGACCCGTCCCGCATCGACGCGCTGCTCAAGGGTCGCCGCCTCACCAAGCCACTCATCGCGGCGGTCGAAGGGCCGGCCATCGCCGGTGGCACCGAGATCTTGCAGGGCACCGACATCCGGGTCGCGGGCGAGAATGCCAAGTTCGGCATCTCCGAGGCCAAATGGAGCCTGTACCCGATGGGCGGCTCGGCGGTACGACTGGTCCGGCAGATCCCCTACACGGTGGCGTGCGACCTGCTGCTGACCGGCAGGCACATCAAGGCCGCCGAAGCCAAGCAGATCGGCCTGATCGGCCACGTGGTGCCCGACGGCGAAGCGCTGACCAAGGCACTCGAGATCGCCGAGATGATCTCCAACAACGGGCCGCTGGCCGTACAGGCGATCCTGCGCTCGATTCACGAGACCGAGGGCATGCACGAGAACGACGCCTTCAAGATCGACACCCAGATCGGCATCGAGGTGTTCCTCAGCGAGGACGCGAAAGAAGGTCCGCGAGCGTTCGCCGAGAAGCGGCCGCCCAACTTCCAGAACCGCTAACTGCCCGAGTGTGAACCCATTGCGAAATTTCGGCACTTTTCTCGCAATGGCTTCACACTGGCTGCGCTGTCAGTGCCAATCGGCATTCTCTGTCCATGGGAGAGCCATTCATCGGCAGTGAGGCCGTCGCATCCGGCCGGCTGACGCCGTACGCGCTGCGAAGCAGGTTCGTTGCGATCCATCCTGATGTCTACGCGCCGAAAGGCACCGAGCCCACTGCCGTGATCCGCGCACGGGCGGCGTGGCTGTGGTCGCGGCGGCGGGGCGTGGTCGCGGGCCGTTCGGCCTCAGCGCTGCACGGTGCCAAGTGGGTTGACGCCCGCGGACCGGCCGAATTGCTCTACGCCAATCGCCGTCCGCCGGAAGGCATTCGAACGTGGTCAGATCGTGTCACACAGGACGAGACCGAGACAATTCAGGGTGTGCGTGTGACGACGCCGGCACGCACCGCCCTGGACCTCGCGTGTCGGTATCGCGTCAACGCGGCGGTCGCGGCCATCGACGCGCTTGCCCGCGCGACGGAAATCAAAATGGCCGACCTGGACCTGCTCGCACAGCGGTACAGCGGTCGCCGTGGCATAGCCCGCGCCCGCCTGTCCCTCGATCTCGTCGACGGCGGCGCGGAGTCGCCCCGGGAGACGTGGTTGCGACTTCTTCTCATTCGGGCCGGGTTTCCCCGGCCGCAGACTCAGATTCCCGTCCATGACCAGTTCGGCCAGCTGATCGCGGTCCTCGACATGGGCTGGCAGGACGTCATGGTGGCCGCTGAGTACGACGGCGACCATCATTGGACACACCGCAGACAGTTCAACAGGGACATCGAACGGATGGAAGCACTGACGGAATTGGGCTGGATCATCGTTCGCGCCACGGCGGAGGACGTACCCGCGGGCATCATCCGACGCGTCGCCGCTGCATGGGATCGTCGAACGTGAACCCGTTGCGAAAATTCAGGTGGATTTTCGCAGTGGGTTCACACTCGACGAATTAAGCCCTAGCTCAGCGGCTTGGTGGGCGTGAACACCACCGGCATCGACTCCGGCCCGCTGACGAAGTTCGCCGGTCGCAGCGGCACCGCCGCATCGTCGGCGAGACGCAGATCGGGTAGCCGCTGCAGCAGGCGTGTTGTCATCATGGACAGCTCCAGGCGCGCGAGCTGATTGCCGAGGCAGAAGTGGGTGCCGAAGCCGAATGCCAGGTGGCTGTTGGGGTTCCGCTCGATGCGGAAGTTCTCCGGATCGCCGAACACCGACTCGTCGAAGTTGGCCGACTCGAACAGCAACATCATCTTCTCGCCGGCACGCAACTGTGTGCCGTGGAACTCCGTGTCAGCGGTCAGCGTGCGGCACATGTTCTTCACCGGCGACGTCCAGCGCAGCATCTCCTCAACTGCCGACGGCAACAACGCCGGATCCCGCACCAGCAGGCCCCACTGATCGTGGTTGCGCAGCAGTTGTTCGGTGCCGCCGGACAGCGTGTGCCGGGTGGTCTCATCGCCACCGATGAGGATCAGCAACGTCTCAAAGACGATTTCGTCATCTGACATCCGCTGTCCCTCGACCTCGGCATTCACCAGGATGCTGAAGAGGTCGTCGGTGGGTTCGGTGCGACGCTTGGCAATGATTTCCATCGTGAACGCCGTGTACGCGGCGAACGCGTCCATCACCGCTTTGGCGGTCATCTCGTCGACCTGCGAACTCAACCCGGTCACCAGGTCGTCGGACCACTTCAGCAACATGCCGCGTTCCTCGGGCCGCACCCCCAGCATGTCGCCGATCACCGCCATCGGCAGCGGGGCCGCGATATCGCGAACGAAGTCGCACTCCCCCCGCTCGCACACCGCGTCGATCAGCGCGTCGCACAACGCGCCGATCGACCCCTCCTTCTCGCGTACCCGCTTACGGGTGAACCCGGAGTTGACGAGCTTGCGCCGCAACAGATGTGCCGGATCATCCATGTCGATCATGTAGGGCATGCCCGGATGCTCGGGACGAATACCACCGGCGCTGGAGAAGGTCTCGGGCTGGCGCTCGGCGTCGATCACCGCCTGATAACTCGCCGCCGCCGCGAGGCCGTTGCGATCGCGGAATACCGGTTGGTTGGCCCGCATCCAGCGATAGGCCTCGCGCGCACCGCCGTCGGCGTAGAAGTGGCCGTCGGCCAGGTCGACGTCAGGTATCGTCGGCGGGCTGGAGCGAAGCGACTCGGGATTATCAACGGTTGTCATGGCTTCCCTTCGGATTACAGTGAGCCCCATGGCTACCTCGCAACACACCATCGCTGGCACGGTGCTTACCATGCCGGTCCGCGTGCGCACCGCGAATTTGCATAGCGCGATGTTCTCGGTGTCCGCCGCGCCGACACAGCGCCTGATCGACTACAGCGGACTGCGCGTCTGCGAATACCTGCCGGGCCGGGCGATCGTCAATCTGATGCTGATGCGTTACGTCGACGGGGACCTCGGCCAGTACCACGAGTTCGGCACCTGCGTGATGGTGAACCAGCCCGGCTCGCACGCCCGCGGCCCGCAGGCGCTGGCATCGGCGGCGGCGTTCATCCATCATCTGCCGGTCGACCAGGCCTTCACTTTGGAAGCCGGACAACGCATCTGGGGGTTTCCCAAGGAGATGGCCGACTTCACCGTTCGCGACGGCAACCAGTTCGGCTTCGACGTGAGCATCGGCGGCGCACTGATCGCAGGCATGGAGTTCGGTCGCGGACTGAGCGCGCCGGCTGCGCTGACCTCCCGTGGCCAGGTGCTGCGGACCTACTCGCACACCGACGGGATCACCCGTGAAATCCCATGGGAGATGAAGGTTTCCGGGATGCGCGGACGGATCGGGGGCGCGAAGCTGTGGCTGGGTGATCACCCGTACGCCGCCGAGCTGGCATCGCTGGGTTTGCCGAAACGGGCGCTGGTATCGCAGTCCGCTGCCAACGTGGAGATGACCTTCGGCGACGCTCACGTGATCGACTGACTGCTAGATCTTGACGTCGCGATCAGCCCAGTACGGGTCGCGCAGTTTGCGTTTGTACAGCTTGCCGTTCGGATCGCGCGGCATCGTGTCGATGTAGTCGATGGAGCGGGGCAGCTTGAATTTGGCCAGCCTGCTCTTCGCGTATTCGAGCAGTTCGGCCGTCAGGGCGTCGTCGGGCACCACACCGTCGGCGGCCTGCACCACCGCCTTGATCTGCTCACCCCAGTCTTCGTCGGGCACACCGAAAACCGCGATGTCAATGACCTTCGGATGCATGATCAGTTCGTTCTCGATCTCGGCGGGATAGACGTTGACGCCACCGGAGATGATCATGTTGCTCTTGCGATCCTGCAGATACAGGTAACCGTCCTCGTCGAGGTGGCCCACGTCGCCGACGGTGAACAAGTCACCCGAGCGGCTCGCTAAAGTTTTCTTCTCGTCGTTGTGGTAGGAGAAGCTGGATCCGCCCATCTGCATGTAGACGGTCCCCACCTCCCCGGTCGGCACCTCGTTGCCCTCCTCGTCGTGGACCTTGATGACCGAATACGGCCACGCCTTCCCGACCGAGCCGGGCCGCCGCAGCCACTCCTGCGCGGTGATGGTGCTGCCGCCGCCTTCGGTCGCGGCGTAGTACTCGGTGACCACCGGACCCCACCACTGCAGCATCTGCCGCATGACCTCCGGCGGGCACGGCGCGGCGCCATGGATCACGTTGCGCAGCGAGGACACGTCGTATTTCGCGCGGACTTCCTCGGGCAGCGCGAGCAACCGGCGGAACTGCGTCGGCACCATGTGGCTGTGGGTGACGTGATGCTCCTCGATCAGGCGCAGCATCTCCTCGGCGTCCCACTTGTCCATCAGCACGACCTTGTGACCCAGCTGGATGGAGATGGCCGAAAAGTTCAGCACGGCAGTGTGATACAGCGGTGAGCTGCAGATGTGCACATGCCCGTCGAACGGAGTGAGCCCGAACAGCGAGAAGAATCCGATGGCGCCCACCGGGACGGCGTCGGGGTGGGCGCCGGTGAGCGGGCGGCGCACCCCTTTCGGCTTTCCGGTGGTGCCGGACGTGTAGAGCATCGGCGCGCCGAGCGTGCGGATGTCGGGGCGGCCGGCGGGTTCGTCGGCGCCCAGGTCCTCCAGCGCCTGGAAACCGTCGATCGATCCCGCCGCGAACCGGCCCTCGGCCGGCAGGCCCGATTCGTCAGCGGCCGCGCGGGCCGCCTCGGCGAATCGCTCGTGCGCGACGAGCACCTTGGCGCCGCTGTCGGAGATGATGTAGGCGATCTCCGGGCCGGTGAGGTGCCAGTTCACCGCGACGATGTACAGACCGGTCTGCATCGCGGCGAAGTACACCGCCAGGTTCTCGACCGTGTTGGGCAGCAGCATCACCAGCACGTCGCCCGGCCGCAGGCCCATACCCTGCAGACCACGGCCGTAGCGGTCGGCGCGTTCGATCAGCCCGTGGTAGGTCAACGTGCCGCCCAAGGCGTCAACCACAGCCACGGCGTCGGGTTGTTCCTGCGCGATGTTCCAGAGTCCGGCGGTCGTCACCAGGCTAATCTAGAACGTGTTCTAATCACGCCGCAACAGTCGTCAGGTCAGGGCTGCGAGCTCGCGGACCTGCTCCGCGGTACGGCCGGTGATGACCATCATGGTCACACCCGCCACCTCCCAGACGGCGATCTGCTTACGGACGTAGTCGATATCGCCCACGATGACGGCGTCGTCGACCAGTTCGTCGGGGATGACCTCGGCGGCCTTGTCCTTGCGGTCGCTGCGGAAGAGCGCGGTCACCTCGTCGACCACCTCGGAGTAGCCCATCCGCCGGTAGACGTCGGCGTGGAAGTTGGTGTCCTCGGCGCCCATGCCGCCCATGTACAGGGCCAGGACCGGCTTGATGTGCTCGAAGGCGGCGGACCGGTCCTCGGTGATGACCACCTGCGCCGTCGCGCAGATCTCGAAGTCTTCGCGGCTGCGCCGTGCACCCGGCCGTGCGAAACCTTCGTCCAGCCATTCGTTGTACATGTCGGCCAGTCGCGGCGTGTAGAAGATCGGCAGCCAGCCATCGCAGATTTCGGCCGCCAGCGCCACGTTCTTCGGACCCTCCGCACCGAGGAAGATCGGGATGTCGGCCCGCAGCGGGTGGGTTATCGGCTTCAGCGTCTTGCCCAGTCCCGTTGTGCCGCTACCGGTCAGCGGCAGCGGATAGTGCTGACCGTCGCTGGCCACCGGTTGCTGTCTGGCCCAGACCTGACGCAGGATGTCGATGTACTCACGGGTGCGGGCCAGCGGCTTGGGGAACGGCTGGCCGTACCAACCCTCCACCACCTGCGGACCCGAGACGCCGAGGCCGAGCACATGCCTGCCGCCGGACAGGTGGTCCAGGGTCAGCGCCGCCATCGCGCAGGCGGTCGGGGTGCGCGCGGACAGTTGCACCACCGAGGTGCCGAGCCGCATCCGCTGGGTCGCCGAGCCCCACCAGGCCAACGGCGTGTACGCGTCCGAGCCCCAGGCTTCGGCGGTGAAGACGGTGTCGTAGCCGGCCTCCTCGGCCGCCGCCACGAGTTCGGGAGCGTTCTCCGGAGGCTGCGCGCCCCAATATCCCAGCTGGAGTCCGAGCTTCATGCTGCTGCCTCTCTCCCCGGCAAACGCCGGCTCCTTGCCACGATTGTTAGAACCTGTTCTACTCGATGCTGTGACAGCCAGCCAAAGCCGCCCGGCCTCGATAGATCACCATGAGCCGCCCCTTTCAGCGCCGCTGAAGTTGTCTTTCGACTACACCCGTTCAGTCGGCCCCGTCCTCGGCCAGTTCTTCACCGCTCTCCGCGAGCGCCGTGTGATCGGGGTGCGTGGATCCGACGGGCGGGTGCACGTGCCGCCTGCCGAGTACGACCCCGTGACCTATGAACAGCTGACGGAGATCGTACCGGTGAGCAGTGTCGGCACCGTGCAGTCGTGGACGTGGCAGCCGGCGCCGCTGGAGGGTCAGCCGCTGGACCGTCCATTCGCCTGGGCGCTGATCAAGCTCGACGACGCCCATACCCCGATGTTGCACGCCGTTGATGCTGGAGACCCGGAGTCGATCAGCGCCGGGACGCGGGTGCACGTGCACTGGGCCGACGAGCCGGTGGGCGCGATCACCGACATCGCCTACTTCGCGCTCGGCGAGCGCGCCGAGGACGTGCCGTCGGATACCGACGAGCGCGACCCGGTCACGATGCTGGTGACACCGGTCAACATCGAGATCCAGCACTCCGCGTCGCATGAAGAGAGCATGTATCTGCGCGCGCTGAAGGAGGGCAGGCTGGTCGGCGCCCGTACCGGCAAGAACGGCAAGGTCTACTTCCCGCCGCACGGCGCCGATCCTGCCACCGGACAACTGACGACCGAAGAGGTGGAACTGCCGGACAAGGGCATCGTCACCACCTTCGCGATCATCAACATCCCGTTCCTGGGGCAGAAGATCAAACCCCCGTACGTCGCGGCGTACATCCTGCTCGACGGGGCAGATATCCCCTTTCTGCATCTGATCCTGGAGATCGACGCCGCCGACGTCCGGATGGGCATGAAGGTCGAGGCGGTCTGGAAGCCCCGCGAGGAGTGGGGGCTGGCAGGCATCGACAACATCGAGTACTTCCGGCCGACCGGTGAACCCGACGCCGAGTACGACACCTACAAGCACCACCTGTAAGGACACCATGACAGACATAGCCGTCGTGGGCTTCGCGC
>JAOPWF010000152.1 GCA_025965815.1 Mycobacterium sp. | reverse complement strand
GCGCACGATCCACAGCGGGTGGACGTCTTCAAATCCCGACTCCCGGAGTTGATCCTGGCCGATGTCCTGGATGTGCCGAGCGGCGGCGTCGAGCCGCAGTCGGCCGTAGCGGTCGATATCAGCTACCCGCAGCGGCCATTCACGCTCGAACACGTCGGGATTGCCGTCGAGGACGGGCATCAGCATCTTGTCCAGCGTCATCTCACGTCCTTGTGTTCAAGCCCGGGCCCACCAGCACGGCTGCACCGAGGGGCTGATGGTGACACGCTGCTGAGCGGGACACAGTTCACGGCGTGCCCGACGGCGGCACCGTCGCTAACGGGCCCGCCTGGCGAGGCGTTCGGAGTCCGAGATCAGCACGCTCTTGCCCTCCAACCGGATCCAGCCGCGGTGGGCGAAATCTGACAGCGCCTTGTTCACGGTTGCCCGCGTCGCCCCGACCAACTGGGCGATTTCTTTCTGGGTCAGGTCGTGGGTGACGCGCAGCGCGCCGCCCTCCGGGGTGCCGAAGCTCTGCGCCAGCAGCAGCAACTGTTTGGCCACCCGGCCGGGCACATCGGTGAATATCAGGTCGGCGGCGTTGTTCGTTGTGCGCTGTAGTCGCCGGGCCAGCACCCGCAGCAGCTGCTCGGCGATCCCGGGGCGGTCGGCGATCCACGCCCGCAGCGCGTCGCGGTCCATCGACACCGCCCGCACCTCGGTGATCGTGGTCGCGCTGGAGGTGCGCGGGCCAGGGTCGAAGATCGACAACTCGCCGAACATATCGGCCGGTCCCATGATGGTCAGCAGGCTTTCTTGGCCGTCGGGGGAGCGCTGGCCGATCTTGACCTTACCGGACAAGATGATGTAGAGCCGGTCGTCGGTTTCACCTTCGCCGAACACCGCATGCCCGGGCGGGAAAGAAACGGGCTGCAGCTGATTCGTCAGCGCGGACGCGGCGCTCGGCTCTACTGCCTGAAACAGTCCGGCCCTGACCAAGATCTCCCGCTCGTCCCTATCGTCGACGCCGCGGTCCGGGGACCCCGGAGAACCCTTCTCTAGCCGCAGCTCATCGGGCTCTGTTTTCACACCCCTGCTTGCGGCGGCACCGGCTGACTGACTTGCGTCCCGATAGGGCTTCATCCTCGGAATGGCCGCCCGTTGGGCATCCAGCCAGGACGCGTTGGGGTCGCGGCGCGGATTCCGGTCGATGTCGATCACTGCCGGGTCCGTGGGCATCCGAATCCTCCGATCAGGCGTGGCCGGGCCCGCCTTCGTTGTCAGTACGTTCTCGGGCGCGACGATGCACCTGCCACAATTGCGGTCCAGCGGACCCATGTCGCCACCGCTGACCCCCATGAACGCTTCCTGCTAGCTGGAATCGGTGTTCTTACTCGCTAGCGGGCGGCGCAAATGGTCAACCGCGGGAGGCCCACGGCGACCGCGGCGACGACTGCACGAGCGGAGATTCCCGACCAGATAGCCGCCGCCCGGGGACAGCGGTCGCGGCGGCCCCCAACTCGACGCGGTGATGAGCCACGGGTGAGGGTTACGGTTTGCGGTGTGGGCCCGCTGGAAGTGAACGTCGTCGGCCGACTGCGCCGCAAGCTCGACGCCGGCGGCCGACCCCCGCTGCTGCACACCGTGCGTAGCGTCGGCGTCGTGCCATGAGCTCGATTGTGGAGCTCAATGAACGCCTGTATGGGCTGCTGCGACCGCTGATGCGGGTGCTGTCGTTGCGCACCATCGTCATCGTCGCCGCGCTGTCGGTCGTCGCTGTGGTCATCGTCATCGGCACCTGGGTGTGGGTCGGCATCACCGCCGACCAGTACAGCCAGCTGGATCGGCGGCTGGATTCGGTGAGCAGCCTCGGCGACTTCAGCACGCTGCTGAGCAGCGCACTGCACGCCAACACCAGTCATGCCATGCCGGACGGCAGCCTGGTACGCACCGCACGATTTGGCGGTACGACCGTGTCGATGCCCAGCGATATTGTGTTGCCGAAGTTCGTCAACGGGTACGCCGACACGGCCATCAACGGCGTGCAATACCGGGTCCGCACCTTCGCCGCCGGTGATGCCTCGATCGCGCTCGGTGCACCGGTGGCCGATACCCAGAGTCGAATCGACGCGCTGCACCTGCGGGTGCTGTTGATCTGCGGCGGCGTCATCGTCGGCACCGTCCTGGTCGGCTGGGTGATCTCGCTGATCATGATCGACCCCTTTCGGCTCTTGGCCCAGCAGGCCCGCGCCATCAACGCCCAATCCAAGCCGGACGAGGTCCAGGTGCGCGGGGTGCGGGAGGCCGTGGAAATCGCTGAGGCAGTTGAGGGCATGCTGGCCCGCATCGGCGACGAGCAACAGCGCACCAAGGCGGCACTTGAATCGGCCCGCGACTTCTCCGCTGTGGCCTCGCACGAACTTCGCACCCCGTTGACAGCGATGCGTACCAACTTGGAGGTGCTGTCCACCCTGGACCTGACCGCCGCGCAACGCAAGGAGGTGATCGGCGACGTCATCCGCACCCAGAGCCGGATCGAGGCGACGCTGACGGCGCTGGAGCGGCTGGCCCAGGGCGAACTGACCACCTTTGACGATTTCGTCTCCGTGGACCTCACCGAGCTGCTGGACCGCGCGGCGCACGATGCGCTTCGCATCTACTCCAACGTCCAAGTGACGCTGCTGCCGTCGGCTACAGTTTCACTGCTGGGTCTGCCCGCAGGCTTGCGGCTGGTCGTTGACAATGCCATCGCCAACGCCGTGAAGCACGGCGGCGCCACCGAAATCCGGCTGGCCGCAGTCAGTTCCGCCGACAGTGTGGAGATCACGGTCGACGACAACGGCACCGGGGTGCCCGAGGAGGAACGCACTGCGGTGTTCGACCGGTTCTACCGCGGGTCGACGGCATCGCGTTCGGGCTCCGGCCTGGGGCTGGCCCTGGTCGCTCAGCAGGCCGAGTTGCATGGTGGCGCAGCGTCACTGGAGGTCAGCCCGCTGGGGGGAGCACGACTGCTACTGCGGCTGCCCGTGACGCGGTCCCGCGGCGAGACGTCGCTTTGACGCGGGCCTGGGTGGCCGTGTGACTGCAACCCACCGGGAACTGGCCAGACACCGGGACAGGCGCCCAGCGATGTGGAACCGCGCACGCAACCCGCTTGGCTCGAAGTAAAAACGCTGAGCAAAGCAAGTATTCGAGCGGAGGGCGCTACGCTCTCGAGATCGTTTAGCTGAAGACGTCGGCGAGGGTGACGGTCTGCAGATTCCGCCCTTGAATAAGGTCCAGTAGCTGGGCGTAGGTGTGGGTGATGGTCGGCAGGTTGGCGTGACCGAGGACGATCTGTTGAGGGGCGAAGGACTTGCGGGCGGCCGCGACGAGATCGATTTCGTTGATCGGTCGGCTGTCGCCGATGGTTCCGCTCCACATGGTGATGGTGGGGTAGCCGAGGTCGGCGGCTAACCGGTCGGTTTGCGGGTTGTGCCGACCATACGGAGGGCGGAAGTAAGGGATGCCGTCGACGCCGTAGGCGTTGACCAGGAAGTCCTTATTGCGGCGGATCTGGTCGGCAACGGCGCCGGCGGGGAGGCGGGTGATGTCCGGGTGCGACCAGGTGTGGTTACCCAACTGGATCTGACCGGAGTCCACCATCGGGCGCAACGCGGGCGCGTTGACGCTCCACGAGGCGTTCGCGCCGTTGACGAAGAAGGTAATGCGCGTTCCGCTGTCCCGGCAGAACTGTGCGAATGCAGCGACGACCTCGGTGCTTGTTCCGTCGTCAATGGTCAGTGCCAACTGATTTCCGTCTCCGGGTAGCTGCGTGAGTGTCCCGGCGGGTGCGGGTACCCGGGCTGTTGGCGGGGGTCGGACCCGCCCGTCAGCGTTGGCCACCGGTAGGCGGGCCGTCGCGGCCATCACCCCGACCGCAACGGCGCACAATAGGGTGCGCCGGTCGATTCCCACGACGCAACGGTACCGGGTTCGCAGGTGAACAGAACATGAATTCTGTTGGGGGTACAAAGCTTACGGATTGCTGAGAGTCACCGCGACGGGTCGGGCCGCTCCACGCTCCTATCCCCGTCGCGCCTGTCACCGACGCCGCACCGTGTGGGATTCCTCGGCGCCAGCATCTACGCCGCTGCCAACACCACGTCAACAACTACGCCCAATAGGAAATGGCCAAGCACTGCCGGAAAATGATGGGTGACCGCGAGCCGGCGAAAACGCGACCAGGTCGCCGACGTCGCCACCGTTCAACTCATGCGCTGCACCGTCGAAGCGACCCGGGGCCGCACCCAGTGGAACGACTGGGCGAACACGACGAGGTCGAACGACCTGCCCGCCGGCTGCCACTCCTCGAACGTCGCCACCTCGACGCGGATGCCCTTGTCGGCGGCTATGCGTGCCATGCGGGGATCCGGTTCGACAACGAGCACGTGTGCGCCCGCCTCCAGCAACTGGGCCGACGCGATGCCGGTCCCGGCGCCCACATCGAGTACCTGGACACCGTCGGGCAGCGACCAGGTCGGCAACCGGCGCCAGTGGGTAGCGCGGACGGTGGCGGTCGTACTCTTCCGCGGGCGGAGCCAAACGCCCCCGCCCGACGGCGGTCGGTGTGCGCAGGCGATCGCTCGTGCATGCCTCCAGCATGCCCAATGTCCTCGGGCGAAGTGGCCACCGCCGTCGGGATCTCACGGCAACCGCACAACGATATTTCGCGACACCGGCCACCAATTGAGGTGACGATGTGGCTCAGTTACGGGACTACCGGTCGACCCGAACAAGTGTTCGGATCGACCCCCAACGGCTCAAGCACAAAGGCTACTGACTGACATCCCAGCGGAAGTCGCGCAGTTGGCCTGGGTCACCTGTCCAGCGGCTTCCGATGCCTGCAGCCATGCAGACGCCGATAAGTCGCCGTGGTCAGGCCAAAAGGCCAAGCGGGCGATAGCAGCTTTGTCTCGGTAAATCGTCACCGGTTGCCCAGGTCAGTCCTCAGGACTTTCTAAGTGTGCCTTCGTACGGTGTCGACTAGGGGCGTCATCCCCGCCAAGTCAGAGGGAGCCGTCGGTGTGCGTAATGGTGCGACCGCGTGAATGCGGACTGCCGGCGTGAAGCTGCCGGTACTGGGATGGCTGACGCTTTCGGGGTTCGCCCATCGTTGGTATCTCCTGTTTCTGCTTGCGATCCTCGGGCTGGCCGCGCTCTACGTCATCATGCAGCTGAGTCGCCGAAAGCGGATCCTGCGGTTCGCGAATATGGAGCTGCTGGGCAGTGTGGCGCCGCGGCGGCCGACGCGGCGGCAACATTTGCCCGCCGTTCTGCTCGTGGTGGCCCTGCTAGTGCTCAC
>JAOPWF010000285.1 GCA_025965815.1 Mycobacterium sp. | reverse complement strand
TCAGAGTCGACGGGCCCAGCGTGTTGATTCGTAACCCCGAACGCCTTGCGCGGCGGGCCCGCTAACTGTTGCGCGCGCCGGACTCGAGGTATTCAACGATGCCGCGCGCCAGCTGATAACGAATATCGTGATGCCCCGGGAGACCGCATATTCGGCGAGGGCTGCGTTTCGGCGACAAGTCCATGAAAATAAGCTTTTGCCGATCTGTGGGGGCATCGGCAGAACCGGCACCATCGCCCAAATACTCAACGAGCCAAACTAATTCAGACCCCTAGAAGACTTCGGCGAGGTGTTGTCGAGCCTTCGAGCGGTCGACGACGCAGTCTAACCGCCACCAAGACGGGTGGTTGCGGCGTCGGTGACCTCCACAGTGCCCGTCACGATCTGGCCCCGTCGGCCGTCACTGGTGCGATCCCACCACCGCCCATGAACCGTGCTTACCACCGCAGGCTCCGGGGCGCCCATCGCACCGATTGTCCGCACCCACACCTGTCTGCATTGTTATCGCTATGGATATTGAATATCGATATTCTATGATCTAGGCTGGTGACGTGCCGCCGGGCCCACGAAGCCGGGGCAATAATCCCTCGTCGAGAGGACGTCACGATGGCCACTCATTCCACACCCAACAATCGATCAGCGACTGTCACTGGCGCTCGCTAGGAGCGCGGCGTGAGCGAAAACCTTTGCAATGTTGAGCTACTCATCGAGGGCCGGTGGAGCCCGGCGAGCTCCGGCAGGATCTTTACCACCACTTCGAACGTCACTGGTAGGCCAATTGCGACGGTGGCCGCGGCGACTCTTTCCGATGTTGACCGCGCCGTAGACGCCGCCGCAGATGCGATGGATGAATGGGCGGTGACCAATCCGGCACAGCGGCGGGCCATATTGGAGAGGGCCGCTCAGCTGCTGGTGGAACGCAGCGCAGATATCGCGGCGTTGATAGCCGCGGAGATGGGTGGGGTTGCGCTGTGGTGCCAATTCAACGTTCTTGATTCGGCTGCGATACTGCGGGAAGCTGCCGCACAGGCCTATTCGATGGTGGGCGAGGTGATTCCATCCGACGTGCCAGGCCTGACGGCTCTGGGTCTTCGCCAACCGGCAGGCGTAACCGTGGGCATTGCGCCATGGAATGCACCGCTGATACTTGGCGTGCGATCGGTGGCAATGCCGCTCGCGTACGGAAACACGGTGATTCTCAAGGCATCCGAGCAGACCCCGGCCACCCACGCCGAGATCGCCCGCGCACTCCACGACGCTGGCCTGCCGGCTGGCGCGATCAGTCTGATCACCAATGCCGTCGAAGATGGTCCCCAGATCGTCGAACGGCTCGTGGCGCACCCCGCGGTACGGCGCATAAACTTCACCGGTTCCACGCGCGTTGGCCGCATCATCGGAGAGTTGGCCGGCAGACACCTCAAGCGCGTGGTGCTCGAACTCGGCGGCAGCGCGCCACTGCTGGTGCTTCGCGATGCGGTCATCGACTATGCGGTGGATGCCGCTGTCTTCGGTGCGTTCATGAACCAGGGGCAGATCTGCATGTCGACCGAGCGGCTGATCGTTGCGGCCGAGGTGCTCGACGAGTTCACAAAAAAGCTGACGCGGCGTGCCGCATCACTCGTGGTCGGCGACCCTACAGATCCGGCCACCCAGATCGGTTCGGTGGTAAACGAGGCCGCCTGCGCGCATATCGAGTCGTTGATCCAGGACGCTGTCGACCTCGGCGCACAGGTCCTAACCGGAGGCGATCGCAATGGTTTGTTCTTCGCGCCGACCGTGCTGGGAGGCGTGACCCCGAAAATGCGGATATATCGCGAGGAATCATTCGGGCCGATCGCGTCCATCATCGCGGCCGATTCCGAGGAAGCCGCGGTCGAGATCGCCAACGACACCCGCTACGGATTGTCGAGCGCCATCTTCAGTTCTGATGTGGCACACGCGCTTGAACTGGCCAAGCGGATCAAATCCGGCATCTGCCACATCAATGGGGCGACCGTGCATGACGAGGCGCGGATGCCATTCGGGGGTGTAGGTGACAGCGGCTTCGGGCGGTTCGGCTCGCGTGCGGCCCTCGAGGAATTCACCGAACTCCGGTGGGTCACCGTTCAGGACGGTGGTCGGCATTATCCCCTTTGACCCGACGCGCGTTCATCCAAGCCGACGCAAATTGATCGGAGGACTTTCCTGTGCTCGTTCAATTTCGCCCTGCGTTGTGGGCGAAGGTTTTTGGACCCGTTCGCCTGATGAAGGCGGTGCTCGTCCGAACCAAGTAGCCAGGCGCGCCGACACATCAATGCAGGTTGCGTCAACGTAGAGGGTCAACGTAGAAGAACGTAGAAGGGAGCCAAACCATGCGGGCGATTATTGTCGGTGGCGGCATCGGTGGACTCGCTGCAGCCATCGCCTTGCGACAGACCGGCTGGTCCGTGCAAGTGATCGAGCGCGCGGAGCAGTTCGGCGAAGTCGGCGCCGGCGTGCAGCTCGGACCTAATGCAACTCGCGTGTTGACGCGATTGGGCCTCGGCGAAAAACTGGATCAGATAGCCGTGGCACCCGAGGCTGTGCGCTTCCTTCGCTGGGCCGACGACGCCGTGCTCACCGAATGGCCAACAAAGGAACTGCTCGGGCGGTTCGGCTCCCCGTACTACACCCTGTACCGACCAGACTTGATCGAGATGCTCGCCGCCGCACAGCCGTCCGAAGACATGATGCTGGGCACCGAGGTGACCGATGTAAGCGCCACGCCTGGCGGCGCGGCGGTGTCCACTGCGGATGGAATGCGGCTGGAGGCCGACCTGGTGCTCGGCTGCGACGGCATCCACTCCACAGTCAGGTCCCGCGCCATCGGTGATGCGCCAGCCCGATTCTCGGGTATGTGCGCCTACCGGGCGGTGGTACCCAGCGACGGCGTCGAGCACACGGTGCGCAACTGGCTCGGTCCTGACCGCCACTTGGTCGCTTACCCAGTCGGCCGCGGCAGTCGTTACCTCAACCTCGTCTGTGTAGACACCGCGTCGGACTGGCGAACGGAATCCTGGACTGCGCCAGGTGATCCGGACGAGTTGCGGAACGCGTTCAAGGGCTGGTCACCGGAAGTGACCAGCCTGCTGGATCGGGTCGCCGGACCGATCTATCGGTGGGGACTCTATGACCGCGAGCCATTGCCAACCTGGCTCGCATCGGCTGTCGCGCTGGTCGGCGACGCCTGCCACCCCATGCTCCCGTTCATGGCACAGGGTGCCGCCCAGGCGATAGAGGACGCCGCTGTGCTCGCACAGTGTCTCGCGGGAGGCGCTGACCTTGGGGCCGCGCTCCGCCGCTACGAACAGATTCGCCTGCCTCGTGCCTCACGAATTCAGAGGTTGTCCTACGACAACAATGTCGTCTACCACCTCGCTGACGGGCCCGAGCAGCGTGCACGAGACCACGCCATGATCCGCGGTGAGGCATTTAGCGCCAACACACTCAGCTGGCTTTTCGAGGACGACCAGATCAACGGCTGAGCGTGCTGGAACGCTAGCCCCGCGACAGCACCGCCAGCCAACGGCCGACAGGAGCGATCACCATGACTTTTGAAACCGACGCCCTTGGTGGGCGCCTCCCGCTCGTCGATCCCGCCGACTTCACCGGGGCGCAACGACAACTGGTTGACGCGGTGACGGCTACGCACCACGACGCTGGTTTTCGGATTACCACGCCGGACGGACGCCCCATCGGGCCGTTCAACCCGTTTCTGTTGCGCCCGCAGGTGGCATTGAAACTCTGGGAGTTTTCCTCGACCGCCCAAAGCCAGACATCACTTTCGGATCGGGTGCGCGAAGTCGTGATCTTGGCGGTGGGCGCGCAGTGGGATGCCCGATTCGAGCTCTACGCTCATTCGGCGCTGGCGCACCAGGCCGGCCTATCCACGAAGTCCATCACGGCACTGGTGAGCGGCGCTCTGCCCGACGACCTGAGTGCGCATGAGAAGATCGCGGGCCGCGTAGCACAGCAATTATCAACCGGCCATCGCGTCGATGACGAGCTGTACCGTGAAGCCCAAAACGCCTTCGGCGCAACGGGATTGTTTGACATCGTCGCACTCATCGGCGTTTACCACTCGGTGTGTGCCATCCTGAACTTATTCGAAGTACCCGCGCCTGCCTGACAGTGATGACTGCCGCGTGGGTGAATGGCGGTACGTGGCGAAAACCCGTGGACTCCCGCGGCCAATCGAATTGGCGGCCTTCGCCGATTTATCCCAGAGCGGTGCACGTGCAATGCGTCGCCGATAGGTTTCTTGTTCATCGGACGCCATCCGCCGACCGCGTCGCTACCGGTTGCGCAACACGAGGGATACGTCTCACCGCAGACATGTCGCGACTTATGGGTCAACCGCATAAGCCGCGATGCTGTGTTTGTGCGGCGGATGGCGAAACTTGCTTTGGCCGCTTGGATTCCAACTCACTCGGTGTGGGGTACACGATGCGGGGGTGGGGTCAAAATGACCCGCAAGCCTGCTGGGCCGTCGCGTACCGTGCCGGCGAGCACCCGAGTTCGGTCGCGCTGTTTTTGATCGAGTCGCGGTGAGTGGACCAACGCACCGGGGGTTGCTCATTCCGTGGAGCACGTCAGTTATCATGCCCGGCTTCACCCGGATCGGTGTCTATACAAACCCGGGCGGCGGGTAGGCCGCCCAGCCCGGTGCAGCGCCGCTCCAGCTCGGTGCGATCGTCATCACCGGATCAGAAAGGGCATTCGCCGCCGTCGCGGACATCACGGAGGGGTTCGAACGGTGTCAGCCGGTGACATCGCGCCCCAGTGCGATTCGGGCGATGCTCCACAGCTGTACTTCATTTGCGCCCTCATAGATCTCGCCGACCTTGCTGTCACGCCAGATCGATTCGAGGTGGTTGATGCTTCCGTCGGCGGGCAGCTGGCGCACGAAGCCGTAAGCTCCGTGTACCTGAATCGCGTCGCGGGCAATATCGACCGCGACCCGGCTGCCGGTCACCTTTGCCATCGCGGCCTCCGGCTCGGGTGCGTCGCGATCGTCGGACTTGCGGGCAGCCTTCTGATAAAGCGATCGAGCCGTCTCCAGTGCGATGGCGTGTTCGGCGAAGCGGAACTGCCAGTGCTGAAAGGAGCCCAGCTTGGCGCCGAAGGCGCTGCGGCGAAGCAGGTGAGCCACGGCGTGGTCGAAGGCGCACTGGCCCATCCCGACGCCTATCGCGCCGATACCAATTCGACCCAGCGACAGGGTCTTCAATGCACTGGCCAGACCTCGTCCAGGCACCGCGATGACGTGTTCAT
>JAOPWF010000052.1 GCA_025965815.1 Mycobacterium sp. | reverse complement strand
GCACGGATCGCGTTGACCACCGCGGTGACCGTGCCGTCGGAGGCGACGGTGTGTGCGCTGTCCCCGTTCCAGGCTGGGGTGCATCCCCCGGAGTCGAGGACGAACGCGAGATTGAAGAACTTGGCGCCGGATGCCGACATCGCCGTCGAGATGTTCTGCGGGCTGTTGTCCAGCGGCATGAAATAGATGGGCGACCGGAAGCTTCCGCCACCCGGCGGTGGGCTGGGCGTCGGGGTCGGGCTGGGACTCGGGCTCGGTGTCCCCGGCGCGCTCGGGGTGGGCGAGCCGGGATTGCCCACCGCGCCCGACAGCGACACGTCATCGGCGAAATAGGTGCCTTGGGCGTACCAGCCGTGTAGGTAAACCTCCACGGAGGTCTGGGTGGCACCGGTGGTGAACGTCGTTGCGAGCTGGGTGTACGCGGCAGCCGACGGTGTCCAGGTCGAAGCCCCCCCGGTCACGCCGAGGTACACGTAGCTGCCGCGCA
Source organism: Mycobacterium sp. (assembly GCA_025965815.1). Classification (GTDB taxonomy): domain Bacteria; phylum Actinomycetota; class Actinomycetes; order Mycobacteriales; family Mycobacteriaceae; genus Mycobacterium. The sequence continues at coordinate 4,480 of JAOPWF010000052.1, read as the reverse complement.
CCCATGCCGACAGCACGTAGCTGGAGTTGGGTTGCACCGACACGGTCTGCGTGCACTGTGCGGTGTCGCTGCCGCTCGTCGCACCGGCCAGGGCCCGGCCACCCGAATGCACCGGCACTGCCACGACGCTGCCCGTGCTGCCGCACGACCACGGAGCCAGGCCGCCCGCCTCGAATCCTGGATTGGCCAGCAACTCCGCCGCGGACGCCGACGGTCCAATCAGGACAGTGCCGGCGGCCGCCAACAACGCCACCGCGCCGATCGCCAGGGCGCTTCGACCGGCCATCCGCTGCCTCCCTGACGAGCGCGCTTCAGGAGCAGCCCCGGGCGCGGGATCGACAACGCTTAGGAAACTTTCCTAAACGTTACGTCAAGGTAGCGGCAAGCGCGTCAATAAGTCAACGACGTCGATGTGCTGGCGTGTGCCTACGTCGTTTCTGAGGTCGCCAGCTCCGACGCCCTCCGCAGCGCGTCGGCGACCGCGGCGGTCTCCGCCGCGCCGTAGACGTGCAGCAGTTCGCGCTCCTCGCCGGTACGGCGGTCCGACGCGGTGGCCCGTTCCACGACCACTCGGGCGCTGATCACCTCGTCCTCGGTCGACACGTCCACGTCGGCCACGCCGACGTCCACCTGACGCACGAACAGTTCCTCTAGCTCATTGGCCATGCTGAACAGCGTCGCCGAAGTCGGCGGCCGAAGCGTCCCCCCGCGCGGGTGATCTCCCCGCACCAGCGCACCTACAGCCAGCCGTGGTCGGCGGCCAGACGCACGGCCTCGGCGCGGGTCCGGGCGCCCGTCTTGCCGATGACCGACGACAGGTGGTTGCGCACCGTGCCCTCCGACAACCGCAGCTGCGCGGCGATGTCGGCGACCGTACCGCCGTCGCGGGCAGCCAGCAGCACCTCGGTCTCCCGAGGCGTCAGCGGACTGTCACCACTGGCCAGCGTCTCGGCCGCCAGGGTGGGATCGACCACCCGAAGCCCGGCGGCGATGCGGCGCACGGCGTCGGCGAGTTGGCGGGCCGGGGTGTCCTTGACCACGAAGCCGCTCGCGCCGGCCGCCATCGCCCGGCGCAGATAGCCCGGACGGCCGAACGTGGTGACGACGAGCACCTTGCACGACGGCAGCGCCGCGCGCAGCGACGCGGTCGCGGCAATGCCGTCCAGCCCGGGCATTTCCACGTCGAGGAGTGCGACGTCCGGGCGGGCCTGCCGCGCGGCGGCCACCACCTCGTCCCCCCGACCGACCTCGGCGACCACCACCAGGTCGGGCTCCAGGTCGAGCAGCGCGGCGAGGGCACCTCGAACGAGCGCCTGGTCGTCGGCGAGCAGAAGCCGGATCGAGGGTGTCACGCGGTCGATCATGGCATGCCGATGCGGAGGGCGAATCCCCCCTCGGCCGATCGGCCGACGGTGAGGGTTCCGCCGATCGCGGCGACACGCTCCCGCAGCCCGACGAGGCCGTGGCCGACGCCGTTGACCGGCTCGGTGCCGGGTCCGTGCCCGTCATCGGTGATCTCGACCTCCCGCGCGGTGAGCCGCACGCGGCAGTGCTTCGCCTCGCTGTGCCGGACGACGTTCGTGATCCCTTCGCGTACGGCCCAGCCGAAAAGTTCGTGCCGGTCCTCTGGTACGTCGCTCGTGGCGGTCGGCAGTTCGGCCTCGATCCCGGCCGCCGTGAGGGCGCTGCGGGCGCGTGCCAACTCGGCGCCGAGCGACACCTCCCGGTACCCGCCCACGGCGCTGCGTACGTCGGCCAGCGCCTCACGAGCCAGGCGCTGCACGTCGGCGATCTCCGCTTCCGCGCGCTCGGGGGCGAGCCGGATCAGCCGGCTGGCCAGTTCGGCCTTGATTGCCACCAAGGTCAGTGAATGGCCGAGCAGGTCGTGCAGGTCGCGGGCGAACCGGTTGCGCTCCTCGGCGACGGCCAGCCTGGCGATCTCCTCCCGGGCCGCGGCGAGTTGCGCGTTGCGCTCAACCAGGTGCACCACGCCCCAGCCCGCGAGCGCGGCGATCGCGAGCTGGAAAGTCAGGCCGTCATTGGGCCGCCAGCCGGGAATGATCCGCTGCACCACCGTCATCGTGACGGCGAGCGTGGCCACCCCGATCCACCCGGCCCGGATGGGGAGGGTGAAGGCCGCCATCACCGCCACATAGATCAGCGAACCGAGGCCGGACTGGCCGATCGCGACCATCAGCACGATGGCCAGCACGGTCATCACGGCGACGATCGACCAGCTGACCGCCAGCGGAAAGCGCTGACCGGTCCGCTTCAACAACGCGCGCAGCCGCATGAAGCCGATCAGGTAGACCGCGCAGAAGGCGAGCGCGGCGGTGACACCGACGATTCGCTGCCACAGGTGCGGCTGCCGCCACGAGTCCTGGAGCGGCTGCACCATGTACACCAGCCAGACGCCGAACCAGAGCCACATGAACCTCAGCCGTCGGGGTGCTGCCGGTTCGTTGACGGCGAGCGCGTTCATGGCGGCCACGCTACCGAGAGCGTCGCCGCCAGTCGCGCGGGATTTGACGACCGTCATGCCCGTGCGGTGTCGGCCTGGAACCGGCGGAAGCCGATGATGCCCAGTCCCACCGCCCACGCCAGCAGTACCGCGATGGCCTTCGGGTTGAGGTGGCCGTGGAACAGCGGTCCGCGGGCGACCTGGCCGGCCCAGTACGCGGGCGTGTAGTCGGCGACGACCCGCATGAGGTGTGGCATGGTCTCGATCGGGATCCATAGACCGCCCAGCAGCGCCAGCAGGAAGAAGATGAGGCCGCTGACCTGTTGGATGCTGTCGGGCTTGGCCAGGTAGCCGACGACCAGACCCAAGGCCGCGAACGGCAGGGCCGACAGCCAGGAGCCGACGAAGATCTGTAGCCAGACCGCCGGGCTCAGCTGGACATGCAGCGCCACCGCACCGAGCAGATACACCACGACCAGCGGTGGCAAGACCAGCACGAGCGACAGGATGACTTTGCTGACGACGTACCGAACAGGGCTCAACGGGGTCAGCCGGAGCTGGCGGTTCCAGCCCACCCCGCGCTCCACCGCGATCGATCCGGCGCTGCCGGTCGCGGCGGACATCGCACCGAAGATTCCCATGCTCACCATGATGTACGCGGCGGCGCTCACGCCCCGGGTCGTACCGTGGCTGACCCCGCCGATGACGAGCAGCATGATCGAGGGCAGCAGGATACTGAAGATGAGCACGCGCCTGTTGCGCAGCACGCGGATAAGTTCCATGCGCAGATAGGTGAGGTTCATTTCCCGCTCTCTTCCGTGCTGGCAGCCGTGCCGGCTGACGCGCTGGTCAGGGCGATGAAGGCGTCTTCCAGGCCGCGGGCGACCACCTCGATGTCGTGTGCCGGCGTCGAACCGAGCACCGCGCGCAACGCCGTGTCGGAGTCGGCGCAATGCAGCAGCACGGTGTCGCCCCGTGTCTCCACGCGGTCCACCCCGGGCAGGGCGGCGAGAGCGTTGAGGTCGGCGTCGGCGATGGTGGCGCGGATGGTGCGGCCGGAGACCAGTGACTTGATGTGGTTGGGCGGGCCGTCGGCGACGATGGTGCCGCCGCGCATCAGCACGATGCGGTCGGCGTAGGCGTCGGCCTCATCGAGGTAGTGCGTGGCGAACAGCACGGTCCGCCCGTGTGCGGTCTCCTCGCGCATCGCCGTCCAGAACGCCCGACGCGCCTCGACGTCCAGCCCGGTGGTCGGTTCGTCGAGCACGATCAGGTCCGGATCGGCGGCGAGCGCCATCGCGAACCGCACCCGCTGCTGCTGGCCGCCGGAGAGCCGGCCGACCCGCTGCCGGGCGAAGTCGGTGACCCCGGCGCGGACGAGCACCTCGTCGATCGCGCGGTGTCTCGGGTACAGGGAGGCGGCGAGCGTCACGATCTCGGTGACGGTCAGATCGGGCAGCAGCCCACCCGACTGCAACATCGCGCCGACCCGGCCCTCGGCGATCGCTCGGGTCGGTTGAAGGTCGTAGATGGCCGCGGCGCCCGCGTCGGGCTCGGTCAGGCCGAGCATCATGTCGATCGTGGTCGACTTGCCGGCGCCGTTGGGGCCGAGCAGGGCCACCACCTCACCGGGGCGGATCGTCAGGTCGAGACCATTGACCGCGGTCACCTCGCCGTACCGCTTGGTCAGGCCGGTAAGCCGGACCGCGGATTCGGTGTCCCGATGCAGTACGGGGCGTTCAGTCGTCGTCTGTGGCATACGAGGAGCATGTCGCCCGAGGCGCCCGCACCCCGCTGTGTGGCGTCACCCTTTCCCCCATGACGGATGTCATGTCATTTTCCGGGCGAGCTTGGCGGGTGCGTCGTATTTTCGGGTGAGCTTGGCGTGCGCATCGACCCGCGCCAGCAGCGCCGCGCTAATGCGGCCGAGCTGGTTGACCTGCGCCGGGGTGAGCGCCTCGAACACCAGCGACCGCACGGTCTCCACGTGGCCCGGTGCGGTCTCGACGACCTTCGCGC
>JAOPWF010000035.1 GCA_025965815.1 Mycobacterium sp. | reverse complement strand
ACAAGCACACCCGAATCAAGCAGTACCACAAACAAGGGAGGGCGTTACGCACCGAGACCACGATCAACGACACCACCGACTTCGGGATCGGCAAACGGCTGACCCATCTGCCCGCGCTGCGGGAGATCGGCACCCAAGCCAACAGGCGCCTGCTGCGCGTCCAATCACTCAGCTGTGACCCGATCACCGGCGCCGACGCCCTGCACCCGGGCCGATCACCACCGAAACCGGCACCCGCATCCCCGGGCTGCAGCTGGGACAGCAGCGCAGCCACGCCCTGCTCGCGGCCCTGCCGCTGTTTCGGCTGCAACCCAACGGGTTCGCCAACAAGGATCTGCGCGCGCTCACCGCCGAACTACGTGGGCTCGACCCGGCCACGGTCACCGCCGGACAGATCACCTACGACCTGCGCCGGCTGCGCGTGCGCGGCCTCATCACCCGAATCCCGCACACCCACCGCTACAGACTCACCGAGCACGGCCTGCACACCGCCATGTTCATCTCCGCCGTCCACGACAGATTCCTACCCACCGGCCTGGCCCAACTCGCCGACGAGCTCACGTCGCCACCACTGCGCGCGGCATCCCGCACCTACCGCAATGCCCTCGATAACCTTGCCGGCACAACACGTTTGGCCGCCTAACACCCACAGCCGACCGCAGCACACCAGACTTGACTCGAAAAATCCGGCTTCGCCGGTTCTAGCTTCTCTAGCGCATATGCCTATCGAATCCCGCTTTCGAGGGAAGTGCGGGAGATTCTCATGACCTTCCAGGCAGGCTTCGCCTGATACCGCCGAGGTGCGCATCCGGTGTGGCGGATTCCGTGCCAGCGGGTGCATGCTTCGGTTCTCGACGTGCTGGTGGAGGTCGTCATGGCGTCACGTCTGGTTCGGGCTAATCCGGTCACGGTCAACGATGTGCTCGACGGGCACGTGAAGCTCGATCTGGAGTGTCTGGATCGGGTCTACCTGCACGGCTACCTCGGTCAGCTCCAGGTGGGTGGGCAGGTCGTGCAGTTCTTGCGGCACAACGGGTTCCCGGTTCCCTCGCCGGCGTGTCTGCAGCAGATCGGCGACGGGTTCCGCCGGTCGGTCGCCTCGTTCGCCGACGCCAACCACATCCCGGTGGTGCGGTTGAAGTCCACCGACCGCAACATCGAGGTGATGCGGCGCTATCTGTCCGCCGCGGCGCGCACCGGCCGCTCGCAGGTGGCCGCGATCGGGGTCGCTCAGGAGCCGCAGCGGGTGTTCATCGCCCGCCGGCGCGACACCGACCCTGCCAAGCCGCCGCAGTTCTCCTTCGACAAGAAGGACCGCCGCGTCACAGTCTACTACTTCTACCTGTGGCGACACCGACTTCGGACCGGCCTTCATCAAGGTCTGCACCTATTGCCCGTGGCCGATCAAGGTGTGGGTGAACGGACACGAATGGGCCAAACGCCAGGCAGCGCAGGCAGGAATCGGGTTCACCGAGTTGTCCAACGGGTTCGCCGGCACCGACGATCCCGCCGCGTTGCAGGCGATCTGTGACCGTCTCAGGCCGGGCACGATCAACGTGTTCTTCCAGCGCTGGCTGGCCCGGCTGCCGCTGCCGTTGACCCCGGCCGACCGGGACGCCGGCTACTGGTGGGAGCTGTCGATGGCACAGGTCGAGGTGTCCCGCACGCTGGTGCTCACCCAGCCCCGCTACGCCCGCGGCTTCTTCGAGGCGCTGGTCACCGACAACCTCGACCTCGGCCGCCCCGACACCATCGAGATCGTCTTCGACCGCCAGATCCGCGGCGGCAAACGCGCCACCGGCGGCGAGTTCAAAACCAAGGTCGTCACCCGCGGCACCGACGTCACCGTCAACGCCTTCTACAAGCACTCCCGCATCAAGCAGTATCTGAAAGACGGCCGCGCCCTGCGGATCGAGACCGTCGTCAACGCCCCCAACGACCTCGGCTGTCAACGCCGACTGCACAACCTCGACGAGCTCCAGTCCAAAGCACGTGCGGTCAACGCCCGCGTGTTGCAGGCTGAACGTGTCGGCCAGGGCTGTGTCCTTGCGAATCCAGTCTTCGAGCGGATCGCGCACCCCACCGTCACTGCGGAGGGGCGGAGAGCTACAGCCATGCGGTTCGGCGACTCTCGGGTCCAAGCCCTGGCCGGCGCCCTCTGTGTCACCGTCGGCGCCGTCACCGGCATCACCAACAGGAGCCTTCGCGCCCTGATGACCGGACTGCTCGGCACCACCTACGGCATGACCCAAGCCAGCTACGACCTCGCCCGCCTGCGGCACAACGCCCTGATCACCCGCCGCCCGCACACCAACCTACGACCTCACCGCCGACGGGCTCCGTTTCGCACTCTTCTACACCAAGGTCCACAACCGCGTCCTGAGCCCGCTCTTCGCCGCCGACCAGCCCCAGGCGCCACCCGAACTCCGCGCCGCGCTGCACACCCTCGACCAACACATCGATAAAAGTCTGGCTCACGCCAGACTTCCCGCCGCAGCATAAAACTCGGCTCAACTGTTGAACCCCTAACGACAAAGGGTCGCTAACGACAAAGGGTCGCTAGACACGATGACACTTATATGCGCACAACCAACGCCACCCTACCGCCCCGGTTCAGGAGGCGAAGGGCTGCGTGCATGCCGATGAAGCCGGCTGCTCCGGTTACCAATATCTTTGTAGTTTTAAGCAGATCGACGACGATCGCTAGTTTGATCGTTGACGCTTTACACTCCAGACCTTCTGCGGCGGTGTTGCGGTAGACAGCGCCGGTCTGCGTAAGCCCCGCTAATGTCCATTGTGCCGACGTTGCACCTACATCTACATACGTCACACCTTGCTTTAGGAAGCGTTGCAAAACTGTTCATCCTCACCCTCCATCTTGGGATAGCGATATAAAACGATTGCAAATCGACTTCGCGAAAGTCTCAGTACATATGTGCCGCGACTGATTATTGGCTGATGGATACGATCGAAAAAGGGAACGTGCAAGTACAGTGATCCGAAAAGACGACACAGATCAGGCCGGTAATTTTGTACCTACCGAACGTCGTACCGACGCGCGAGTCCACTGCAGTCCCCCATGCTCTACTAACGTACGAGCTGGCGATGGGGAGCACGGACCTGGGAAGAAGGTCGTTGGGCGCGCAGAAACGCAATGGCGTGCTTTGACGGTCGCCGCTGAGAAGTGGGAACCTGCCTATATGGAGAACTCCATGGCCGAGATGCTCAA
>JAOPWF010000270.1 GCA_025965815.1 Mycobacterium sp. | reverse complement strand
ACCGGATGGACCAGGGCCGAATAAAGCTGAACCCCGTCTCGAAATAGACGGAGACGCCCGTCGGCGCGATCTTCGGCCACGTCCGATGCCGACAGCACCGCCGCTCACACGGAGGTTCCGCGGGTCTCGAAAACGATGGGTTGATGAAACTGGGTGCCAGTGCCCCGTTGGCCGCGCGAAACCGTTTCGGAATAGACGACATACGAGAGTCTCGAATCTCCGTCTCGAGGGATCGTGGGAACGTTGTTTTCGAAACGCAGTTGGTCTCCCAGGCCGAGCTGCGCCCGGCTCGCCAAGACTCCGCGAAAACCCTCCGTACGAAGGGATTTCCCTGCCAAGCTGAGCGGATGACCCCGGGACTGTCGCCTCTTGTACTCCTGCATGGCGGGTCCTGGTCTGGCGATCAATGGCGGGATATTGCGGCGCTGCTACACGCCTACCACGACGTATACACACCGTCAGCCCTCGGTCATCACCAACGGAACGCAAACCGTCTTGAGTAGACACTGACACTGGGCGCGGGGGTGACGGTTTGCCTGTTGGGCCTGTTGGGCCGGTCGGGTGTGGCCGGTGGGGTGGTGGCGGGTCGAGGGCGATCCGGAGCCGGATCTGGACGTGCCAGCCGGTGACCCGGACGTCTTCGATGAGCAGGCGCAGCAATTGCTGTTTCTGGGTGTCGTCGAGGGTGTCGATGACGGCGTGGATGCGGGCGGCGAAGTCGTGCACGCGGCGGCGGAGCTGGTTGTCGCGAGCGAGCGCGGTTCGTTCGTCGGCGAGGCTGGTTCGCTTGTGCTGCAGCTCTTTTCGGCGGGAGGAGACTTCGGTGGCGCGGCGCTGCATCTCGGGGAGCTCGATGAACCCGCCCTGGTAGAGGTCGATGAGGCGGCGCCGTTCGGTGTCGGCGGCGCAGATCTTGCGGTCCAGCCGGGCCAGTTCGGCGGACAGGAGTTCGTCATCAGGGATCGGAGTTGTCAAGGTGACGGCTTGCTCGCCGGCCAGCAGCACATCGGGGTGGGTGATCGCGGCGCGGATGTGGTCGAACACGAACGTGTCGAGCGCGTCGGCGCGGATGTTGCGTTCGGGGCAGCGGCGCGATTCGCCGCCGGCGCGCAGGGGGTCGTGGTTGCGGCAGTAGTAGTAGCGATGCCAGGTGCCGTTGCGGCCGCGCATCTTGTGGCAGTTGGTGCCCACCCCGCAAACACCGCATTTGACAAGGCCTTTGAGCAGCCACTGGCCGGGTTCGGCGCGGCGCGGGCTCCACTTGGTGTTGTCGGTGGCGACGCGGCTGGCGGCCTGGAACAGCTCGTCGGAGATGATCCGGGGGCAGTCGATCGGAATCCATTCGTCGCGGTTGCGGGGGACCTGCCGGTTGCGGCGGGTGGGGCGCCGGTCGGGCACCGACTCGGTGCGGTTGTAGTACACCCGGCCGATGTAGGCCTCGTTGCGCAGCAGCCGGCAGAGCGTGGAATGGCCCCAGGTGGGCTTGCCGGTCGGCGACGGTACCGCGTCGGCGTTGAGCCGGCGACAGATCTCGCGCACGGTGATGCCGGCGGCACGATCGGTGAAGATCCGCCGCACCACCGCGGCCTCGGGTTCGTAGACCTCGTGGTGTGCTTGGCCGGTGGCGGCGCTGCGGGCAATGCGCCGATACCCGTAGGACGCCTTCCAGGTGACGATCTCCCCGGCGCGGGCACGGAACAGTTTGCCGCGCCGGTAGCGTTCGGCGATCTTGGCTTTCTCGTATTCGGCGATCACGCCTTGGACCTGGGTGAGCAGGGTGGCTTGCGGGTCGTCGGCGGCCAGCCCCGGGGAGTCGGTGAACGCCACCGCGACGCCGAAGCGGTCCAGCTCGTCGAGCACCAGCACCTGGTAGGCGTAGGCGCGGGCGAGCCGGTCGGGCGACAGGCACCACACCCGTTCGATGAGCCCGGCCTCGGCGGCATCACGCAACGCGTCCAGCCCGGGCCGGTCCAGTCGGGCCCCGGAATGCCCGTCGTCGACGTACTCGCCGACCAGCTCATCACCGGCCGCGGCGATGTGGTCGCGCAGCAGCGCCAGCTGCGAGCCGATGGTGCCGCGGTCGGCTTGGCGCTCGGTGGACACCCGCGCATACAACCCCGCCCTCACCGCGGGCCTCCGCCCGGTAGTGCCAGTGCGGCAACCGAATCCACGCGTGTGGCGGCGTCGAGGAGGAACTGGTAGCCGGCGGCCAGCGCCGCCACCCGCGGATCCTCGTGCGGTGTCCAGGCCGGGCGGGCGGCGGCGAGGAGTTCGGCGACGAACACCGGCTCGGCGCTTGGCCAGGCGATCAACCCGGCCAGGCCGCGACGGGCGAACCGGGCCGCGGCCAGACCTTCCGGCAGCCCGGAGTGCTCGCACACGTGCGCGCGCAGCGTTTCGTAGTCGACCTGCGCCGCCTCGACCGGCGGCCAGAACGACCGGGCGCTCACCGCCGGCGCACCCGCTCGATGGTGCGCCGGTGCAACAACACCCCGAACCGGTCGGCCACCAGCTCGGCGACCTGCGCCCCAGAGCCGTGCGCCTCGGCGCGGATGAACTCCACGATCTCCGGCCGTAGCTTCACCGGGCCGCGGCGCCCGCGCCGCTCGTCGAGCAACCCCGCCATCCCCGACTGCTCGAACGCGGCTGCCACCAGATAGAACGCTGCCCGCGAATAACCGTGTGCCGCAGCAGTTTCGGCCACAGGCACGCCCTCGACCAGACGCGCCCGCAGCATCTCGTATTTCACCTGCACCTTGTCGGAGGCCAAGAAGAAACCCGACCCGCCGGTGAACAACGGCGCGAACACCGCATCCGGGTTCGGATGCAACAACCCCGCCTCGGTCAACGCCCGAAGCCGTGTGGTGTCGCTCACCGGCCTCACCTCCCGTAACTGAGCGTAAGCCCCACGCGGGCCGACGTCCATCATTTACCGCCGCGTGTCTGCGAGCATCGATCGATGAAGCATCGAAATAAGCTCTATCCGTGCAACACCAGCGGACTATGCGACATTGAACGCTAGATACACGGTCATCATTACTAGACATCCAACTGACTCCGAACAACCGGCCGGCGCCTTCGACGACGGTGATCAGGATGCACATACAACCCGGCAACGGCCTCCGCCGGAGCCAGCACGACCGTCAACAGCAGCTTTGCGTTCCGTTGGTGTTGATGACCACGGAGCGGTGCAGGAGGCGGTCGAGCATGGCGGCGGCCACGGTGGTGTCGCCGAGGATTTCGCCCCAGGCGCCGACACCGCGGTTGGTGGTGATCACGATGCTGGTCTTCAAATAGCGTTGGGAGACAACCTGAAACAATGCTGAAGCAGCCTCGGCGGGCAGCGGCAGATACCCGAGTTCATCGATCACCAGCAGAGTCGGTCCGGTGAAGAACCGCATGGTGGTGGCCCACCGTCCCTCGATCGCGGCGCGGTGACACCGCGCGGCCAGATCGGCCGCAGTGGTGAAGTAGGTGCGATAGCCCGAATAGGCTGCGGCCCTTGCTAATCCAACTGACAGGTGAGTTTTTCCGGTGCCCGGTGGGCCGATCAACAGGATGTTGGTCGCTGACTCGAGGTAGCGGCAGGTGCCGAGCTCGTCGATCAGCTTGCGGTCGATGCCGGCGGCGGCGTCGACGTCGAAGTCGGCCAGGGTGGCCGGGGTGGGCAGGCAGGCGAACCGCAGCCGCCCAGCCAGCCGCCGTGCGGTGCTGGCATCCACTTCGACGGCCAGCAGCCGCTCCAATGCCACCGTGAGCGACAGTCCTTCGGCGGTGGCGTGGTCGAGCACAGCGGGCAGGGCTTCGGCGGCGGCGTGCAGTTTGAGTTCGGCGAGATGTGAGCGCAGCTGCTGGTACCGGCTGGCGGCCGCTGACGGCGACTCCGCGACAGCGGTGGCGGTGGTTTTCGGGGTGCGTGGGGTGGGGGTCATTGGATGGTCCTTTTCTGGGCGGCCCGCTCGTAGGCGGACAAGTCGGTGACAGTGGAATCAGTTGATGGAGTTGAGGATTCGATTACGTCGCTGTTGGCGCCGTGCAGCGTCAGTAGTTGTGCGGCAGCGGCTTTGGCGACCGGCCCGGGTGGGATGCGTTCCTTGCGGCGATGCGGGCGCCCGGTGGATGCGGTGGCCATCGCCGCGGTGTCCAGGGCGATGACATGCCCGCTATCGCGGACCATCACCCCGAGTCCATCGGCGGCCATGCGGTGCCGCGCGATCACGATTCCGCTGACCGTGGCGATATCGCAGAACTCGCCGCCGACGGGATGGCTGACCACCACCTGGGCGGTGGCCAACTCTGGGGGCACCGAATAGCGGTTGCCGCGGTAGGACACCATCGCCTGCCGTGATGCGGTGCGGGTCTCGGAGACGATCACCGGATACGGCGCCGCTGGCACTGGTGCCAGCGGCTCAGCCTTGGCCACGACCGCGACGGAGGACCGCCCGTCGGCGGTGGCCCGCATCCTGGTGTCGCCACGCACCCGGGCGAAGCGGTCCACACTGGCTTGGGCCTGCTCTACGGTGGCTTCGTCGGCCAGGGTGCGCCACCAGCGTTGCGCGGCAGTGTGATTGACCTTCTCCACCACACCCTTGCGGTTACCGCGCGGCGGCGGGCAGATCGCCACCGACACCCCGTAATGCTTGGCCACCCCGGCGAACGACGCGCTCACCCGCCCCGACCCCGGGTCGCAGACCGTGGCCATCCGGTCGAACCGCCACACGTGTGTGAGCCCACCCAAGCCGCGCGTCACCCGGTCCAGAGCGACGACCAGGTGCGGCTGATCCTCGGTCTGCGACAACGCCGCTCGCCACTTGCCCGAATGCGCCAGTGAACCGACCAGCAGGTGCGCGGTCTTGCCCCACCCCCACGATTCCGGCGGATCGGGCAATTCCAGCCAGTCCCACTGGGTTTCATCCCCAGGCGGATGCGGGATCACCGCATTCGGGCGCTGCGTGGCGGTGCGGCAAGCCTGGCAGTCCGGACGCAGATTCCGCGCCCGGATGTTGCGGGTCAGACTCTGATACGACAACCCGAATCCCAACAACTCGAGTTCATCGAGCAGGGTGCGGGCCCACAGGTGTGGGTCCTCGGTCAGCCTCGCGGTGACGTAATCGACGAACGGCTCGAACGGATCCGGCGATGGCCGCGCCCGCACCCCCGGCGTTCGCTTCCCCGACAGGTAATCCGCGATCGTCTTGCGGTCCCGACCGGTGTGACGGGCGATCGCCGAGATCGTCCAACCACGTTTACGTAGGGCATGTACTTCCACATCGTCCTCCCATGTGAGCATGAGAAAGCGGGCCTCCTTCGAGTGGAGCTGTTGGCG
>JAOPWF010000268.1 GCA_025965815.1 Mycobacterium sp. | reverse complement strand
TCGAGACCCTGATTCATCGCCAGACAGGGCGGACGGTAGGTGCAGGTCGCGCAGTTATCGATTTTCGGTCCGCCGCAGACGAAGCGCCCGGTCAGGCCCCGCGCAAGGGCTCCTCGGGGACCAGCGTCGGACGACACGCCGCTGCCGCAGCGGCCCGGACCGCATACTGGCGTCATGCCATATCAGCCCGTTGATCCGGTAGCGAAGCTCGGCCGCTTCACAGAACATTGGTCACCCAAGGTGATCGCGCGCCTCAATGATTACGAGATCAAGGTGGTCAAGCTGCGGGGCGAGTTTGTCTGGCACAGCCATGCAGACACCGACGAACTGTTCCTCGTCATCGACGGCACCTTGACCATCCAGATGCGTGACGGCGCTGTAACGCTGGGGGTGGGTCAGCTATTCGTCGTACCCCGGGGCACGGAGCATTGCCCGATAGCCGACGGCGAGGTCGCCGCATTGCTGATCGAACCTGCGGGGATGCTCAACACCGGAGACGCCCGTGGTGACGCCGCCGCGGGCCTCACCGCGCAATATGACAACAGTCTCAGCGATCTCGCCTGAAGCTCCCCTACGTGCGGCTGTCCCTCGGCCCGGTTGAGGTTCAGCCGGCTATCACGCTGTACCGCGGCGGCAACTTGCACTGCGGATGACAGGGACTGCCCCGAGCGCATCATCACCCTCACCTCAGGCATAGTTGAACCGATGTTGTCGCGAGTACTGTCCAGGCTGTCCCTGGTACGGGTCACGGTCGGCTACGCAGCGATGCTAGTTGCCATCGCGACGACCCTGCTGATACTCGGCCCTCGGGTCCAGGACGCCGTGGTTAGCCACATGAGCACAAACCTGCACAACCTGGCGCGCGGACATTTCGCCACGCTGATCGGCAGCGTTTTCGTCACCTCTAGCGGCTTCATCTATGTGTGGCTGCCCGGGCTGATATGCCTGCTGGCACTGGCTGAACTGTTCTGGCGCAGTGGCCGCCTGATCTTGGCCTTTGGGCTCGGACACGTCGGGGCGACACTGATCGTCGCGGTTGGCCTGGCCGTGGCCATCCGGTTCGGTTGGTTGCCGATCTCGGTCGCGCGTGCCAGCGATGTCGGGATTAGCTACGGCGCCGTCGCAGTGTTGGGGGCGCTTACGATGGCGATTCCCCTGCGCTGGCGCCCAGGGTGGATCGGCTGGTGGTTGGCCGTCGCCCTGCTGGCGGCTTTTGCCGGTAAAGACTTCACCAACGTGGGCCATGTCGTCGCCCTGATCATCGGGATGGGGCTATCGGCGCGGTTCCGTGTCGTGGCGCGGTGGACGCCGGTGCGCTATGTGCTGCTGGCGGTCGGCGCCGCGTTCGGCTACCTGGTGCTGGCCAGCGAGCTGCCGCCGGCAATCGCGCCGTTCGCCGGGCTGCTCGGCGCGCTTGCCGCACACGGGGCGGCACACCGCTGGCATAGCCGCCGGGTACCTCCACCGCCCCGACTACCGTGGCCGCCCTCTCCGCCGCGGATTCTTGTACGCAGGAATGACGACTCACCACCGATTTCGTCAGCGTCTCGAAACGCGTTGTTCGAAGTAGTGGTCAGCACGTCCTGTGAGCGGGGCCGGACAAGATCTGGACTTCAACGTCTCGCGGCGTTTGCAGTAACCCGTTCACCGGCAGGAGATCTTGGGGGCATGCGGAAACCACTAAAACGAGGTCGGTATCCGCGACGACGGTGAGATGGCTTCCCGCGCCACTGACCGGCGGCAGAAACGCCAGGCTACCGTCGGCCTGAACAGGAACGTTCATGAAAACGTTGAACGGGTCCGGCACGGGCATGGAGCTTAGACCGGCCGCTGCGATCGCCGTCGCGAAGTTATCGGCGCAGTTGTCGTGAGCGCCTTGGTGCCCAAGCATCGCGTACCGCTCCCGATCACAGGCTGCGATCAGAGTGTCGTGAACACCGCCAGAAGTGTCCTCGACGACAGTGGCAAGAGGCTGGCGACGGTTGCTGAATATCCGGTCGCCGATCTTGGGAGCGAGTTGCAGTGTTGCCGCGCGTGTGTGCGCCATCGATGCATACTGGGAGCCGTCCCCCGAAGCGATCAGCCAGATGTCCGCCACTTGTGTGCCATAGGTGTTGATCACCCGGAAGGCCTCTCCGGCGTTGAGCTGGAATGTCGAAGCGGTACGGGCTGGTACTACGGGCATGCCTCGGTCTCCTGCGTCTCGGTCCAGAAACTCTCGGTCGTGACACGTCGATTCTGGCCCTCCAGGGCGCCACTCGCTCGTCCACTTCCCACGATGCCGCAGCCGGATCACCTAGCGAAAGATCACCGACAACGGTTCAGGCGGACCTGAGGCGTTCGCTCGACCGGCTGTCCGCGGAAAGCTCTGCCAGCGTGGGGTAATCGACATAACCAACCGCGCCGGACGAGTAGAAGGTCGCGGGATCCGGCTCGTTGAGTTCGGCACCCACCGCCAGACGACCAATTAAGTCGGGGTTGGCCAGGAAAGCCCGCCCGATTGCGGCCGCGCTGATCACGCCCCAGTCTGCCAAGGCCTCCAGCTGGCAGAAGTCGGTGTCGATCTCGCGGCCAGTGTTGAGCACAAACGGGCCCGACCAGACCGTCCGGATCGGCGCGAAAGCCGGATCGGCCGGGTTGATCAGGACGTGGAGATAGGCGATGTTCAGCGGCGAAATGCGTTCCAGCAGAGCCTCATATACGCACACCGCGTCCGCCTCGTGCATATCCCCCGCGGTATTGCCGGGCGATATGCGCAACCCCACCCGTCCTGGGCCCACCTCCGCGGCGACGGCCTCAACGATCTCGGCGGTCAACCGGGCGCGGTTCTCGGGGGAACCTCCGTAGCGGTCCGAGCGCTGGTTGATCGTGTCGGAGTGAAACTGATGCAACAGATAGCCATTGGCAGCGTGGATTTCGACACCGTCCATTCCGGCATCTACTGCTCGGCGCGCAGCAGCACGGAACTGATCGACAATGGTGGGGATCTCTTCGAGGTCAAGTGCCCGCGGCACCGGTAACGGCTTGTTGCCGGACGGTGTATGCGCGAGCATTCCCGCGGCGATAGCCGACGGCGCCACCGACTCGACACCGTTGATGTCCGGGTGCGCCATCCGCCCGACGTGCCACAACTGCATAAACATCAGGCCCCGTTCGGCGTGCACCGCACTCGCGACCTCAGCCCATTTGCGCTGATGGCTGCCGGTGTAGATCCCGGGGGTATTTTGGTATGCGCCACCTGCCCCCCGCGACACCGCCGTCGCCTCGGTGATGATGACCCCGGCCGCGGCCCGCTGCGCGTAATACCGCACCGCGAGGTCCGAGGGTGTGCCATCCACGCCAGCCCGTGACCGTGTCAACGGCGCCATGAAGATCCTGTTCGCAGCGGTCGTCTCTCCGAGCGCAATGGGCTTCAACAATGCCGCGTCGTCGGCCAGTCTGAACGTCATGCCGCACTCAGCGCTTCGGAGGCCGAATTCATTCCGGGCAGCTTGCTCCGGTCAACTAGCGTGCTAACGGTGATCGGAAATGCCAGGTGCTGCGGAGTGCGTACGACGCCGTTTGCGGGATATTTTCGGTCAGTCATGACAGAACCGGCGAACGCGACGCGGACGAGCGAACGGCCGCGGCATGCGGGTGACCGCAGCCTGGGCTGCCACGCTGGCCGTGAAATGGCCGGCCCGTTGTTGCCGGCGACCCGCGCACGCTTGCGTGATCGGGCCGTTGGCTGCGTTATCGCCGTAGTGGTGCTGTTGCTGGCGGGCTGTGTCGCCGCGCCGGCTGATCGTCGCGCGAAGACGGATCAGCTGACCCAGCAGATGCGGACCCTGCCGGGTGTCGTCACGGCCAGCAGTGACCTCGTCAACAGCCCTGCCCAGGGCGTGGTCAACTTTCAGCTGGATGTCGCGGTGGCCGACGACGTCACCGGTGACCAGTTGGCTGCAATCACTTCACGGTATCTGGATCATCTTCGCGCCGTCGACTACACGGGTTACCAGACCGAATTAGACGTCCACCGGGACTGGAATCTGTTCGCGGTGGACAGCGGCGACCGCGCCGTCACCAACGCCGACCAGATCATCGAGCAGGCTCGCAACTGGGTGGCGCTACGGCACGAATTTCCAGGCGCCACAGTTCGTTTCCGCGCGACGATCACCCACGCCGCGACTGCGGCGGGTCAGAACAGCGGGCATCCAAATGCCGGAACGATCGAACTGCCGGAAGCGGCGGACTACACCGCTGTCGCCGCGACCGTCAGCACATTGGCCACCCGATTTCCGCAACTGAGCGCTGGCAACTGGGCAATCAGCGCCGGCAAGGCCCATCCCGCGGACATCACCACCGCGCGGCGGCTGCCGACGACCGACGAGATCAACATATGGAACCGGGTCAATGCCGACCAGTCGGTCCCGCACGTCGATGCCATGACCATCAATGGGCCGACCACCGGCCCGTTGTGGATCTCGGAGAAAACGCAGTCCCGCGATATCACCGTGGCCATGCAGCTGGCCCAGGCACATTTGCCGATCATGGCAACTCTGCCCGCACCGGTGCTGTACACCGCCAACGACCAACTGCAGGGACATCTCGGATACGCCGGACAGGCCACCGGTTCCCTGGCGATAACGGTCGGCGGATGTATGCAGCGCACCTACCGGCCCGACGCTACCGAGCAGGCATTGATCGACCGCTACCAAAGGTGCCCCCGTTGACAGCCGCGTGGGCAGAACTGCGAAGACGTGAGACCCCAAAGTGGATCAACAGCATTGCCGGGCTGTGCATTTCACGCGCCTAGCATCCAGTCACGGCACCCGCGCGGGCATCTGGCAGAGAATGTGTCGTCATCAAAAAC
>JAOPWF010000876.1 GCA_025965815.1 Mycobacterium sp. | reverse complement strand
TGCAGACAGCGCGCGGCGATCAGCACGCCGCCGGTCGGTGCCAGTGCGCACAGTAGCGACGCCACCGCGAAGATGGCCAACCCCGTGCGCAATACGGTCAGCCGCCCGTATGCGTCGGAGATCGCGCCGGCGACCAGGATGAGCGCCCCAAGGGTCAGCAGGTAGCCGTCGAGAACCCACTGTTGCAGTGCCAGCCCACCACCGAACTCCCGGCTGATGGCGGGCAGGGCCAGGTTCACCACCGAGCCATCCAGGAACGCCACGAACGAGGCCAGCACCGCGACCGCGACGACGATCCCGTCGGATGTGCGTGCGGGCGGTGTCGGGGCGGCTGAGCTCATCGGCTAAGCCACCTCAGTCAGTGCGCTGGGAGACGTCCGTCGTGGGCGCGGTGTCGTGCGCGTCGGTTTCCGCCCCGACGTGGGCGTGCACCGCGCGCTGCGCCGACTTGATGGCCAGGTAGGTCGCCAGGGCCGCCACCGCCGTCAGTGGCCACCCCATCGCGATGCGGGCGAACCCCAGCCAGCCGGTCTGGTTCGCGTCGTAAAGGTGGTGCTGCACCAGGAAGCGGGCCGCGAACACCACCACCCAGGTGAGGGTGGCGATGTCGAAGGCCACCACTGCCCGGCGCACCTGTCGCCAGCCGCGGTCGTGGCCGTTGACCCAGCCCCAGATGTAGCCGACCAGCGGCCGCCGGATCAGCACCGACAGTGCGAATATCGCCGCATAGACCAGCGACGACCAGATGCCGAGCAGGAAGTAGCCCTTGGACTCCCCCATCACGTAGGCGATCAGGGCGCAGACGCCGACACCGATGAAGCCGGAGATCGCGGGCTGAGTGGACTCACGCCGCACCAGCCGCCAGACCAGGATCAGTGCGGCGACGCCCAGCGCGGCAGCGCTCGCGGGCACCAGTCCGAAGGCGGTGGAGACCGGCACGAAGACGAGGACGGGCAGCGAGGAGTAGATCAGCCCGCTGATGCCGCCCATCTGGGCGAGCAGAGCTTGAGCGCCGGTTGGAGTGTCGGCCACGGGCTACGGACTGCTCCGTCGCCACGACCGGCGGGTGGCGCTGGTCACTTCTGAATCTCGTAGTGCGGGTTGTACATCGCCTTGGCGCCGTTCTCCAGCTTGCCGAGGCGGCCGTGCACGCGCAGGGTGCGGCCCGAGTCGATGCCCGGGATGCGACGCTGCCCGAGCCAGACCAGGGTGACGGAGTCGGTTCCGTCGAACAGTTCGGCGCGCACGCCGCCCGCGCAGCCCTTGGCGTTGGCTTCGACACTGCGCAGGGTGCCGACCATGGTGACTTCCTGGCCGCGCCGGCAATCGATCGCCTTCTGCGCGCCGGTGCCGGCGGCCTCGTCGGTCAGCTCTTCCACGTCGCGCTGCTCGGGGTCTTCAGTCAGACGCCGGGTGAGACGACGCAGATAACCTTCGGCCGTAGCCATGGCCTCTCCTTGATACTTCAACGGATCACTGTGCCAACGCCACGGTAGACCTGTTAGTTCCCTGATGCCACGCTCGGCACGGGTCGCGGCACGCGCTTTTATTCCCACCGGGCACGATCTAGTGATGGCCGTCAATCTTCGCGGCGTCGCAACCGTTCTGCTGCCGGGCACCGGATCCGACGACGACTACGTCTACCGGGCCTTTTCCGCTGCTCTGCACGGCGTCGGTGGCGTTGTGATGACGCCGCCGCCGCAGCCGGAAAACCTGGTCGCGGGATATCTGGAGGCACTCGACAATGCCGCCAGGGAGGCGCCGATCGCGGTGGGCGGGGTGTCCATCGGCGCCGCGGTCGCCGTCTCATGGGCGCTGGCCCGTCCCGGGCGGGTGGTTGCTGTGCTGGCGGCGCTGCCACCCTGGACGGGCTCGCCGGAGACCGCGCCCGCGGCGCTGACCGCCCGGCACTCTGCCGAGGCCCTGCGCCGCGACGGGCTGGTCGCAGCAACGAGCCGGATGCGCGCGTCCAGTCCGCCGTGGCTGGCCGACGAACTCACCCGGTCCTGGGTGGGGCAATGGCCCGCGCTGCCCGATGCCATGGAGGAGGCGTCGCGTTACGTCGCACCGACGTGCGGTGAGCTGGAGGGCCTGACCGCACCGATGGGCGTGGCGGCCGCGACCGACGATCCGGTGCACCCGCTCGAGGTCGGGGTGGAATGGATGACCGCGGCCCCCCGCGCAGCGCTACGCACGGTCACGCTGGCCGACATGGCCTCCGACCCCGCCGTGCTGGGCGCCGCCTGCCTGGCCGCGCTCTGGGACGCCTAGCGGCTACCCACCGGCGATCTACCCGCCAGTGATGGTGCGCAGCTGCTGCATCGCCGAACCCTGGGCACTGCGCCGGGCGACCGGCTCCGGCACCGGCGGCTGTTCGTCGGCGCCCTGCTGGGCGGCGGCGGCCTGCTCGGCCGCCGCGCGCAACTGCGCGGCCATCGGGTCGGGCAGTTGTACCGGCAGCGGCGTGCGCACCGGCAGCGGCGTGTCACCGCGCCGGACGACGGTGTCCGCCAGGGCTCCCCGTGCCTCCTCGGTCAGCGCGTCGATGGTCTCGGGCGCGCCGTTGACCACACAGCGGAGCATCCACCGGTACCCGTCGACGCCGATGAACCGGACCGTTCCGGCGGCCACCTCGCGGCCCCACGGCCCATCCTCGATGGTGACCTTGGCCGCGTCCTTGCGCAGCGAGTCGGCGAGCTCGGTGGCGACGTCGCGCCACAGCCCGGCCGACTTGGGGGCGGCGTAGGCCGCGACGGTGAAGCGCCCGTTCGGTGTCACCACCCAGACGGCGCTCGGGACACCGGTCTCGGTCAACTCGACCTGGACCTGGCCCGCCTCCGGCATCGGGAGGAGTACCGACCCGAGATCAAGCCGGGCCAGTGCCGCCACCTCGGGGTCGTCGAAGTCTTCGATATCGAACGGGCCGTCGGGCGTGTCGACGTCCTGGACCTGATCAGCGCCCTGTGCTGCCGGGACCGAATCGGCCACGTCGCCCGTCGGATCCTGGGCGCCCTTGCCGCTCTTGCGTCTTCCTAGTGCCATCACAAACTCGCATGTCCGCCGGAGGAACCGTGGCCGCCGTCGCCACGGGTGGTGTCAGCCAGACCGGCGTCGTGGAACGTCGCCACCTCGACCAGCTCGGGTAGCTCGACGCGCTGCACCAGTAGCTGAGCGATCCGGTCTCCCCGATGCACGACGATCGGCTCGCGCGGATCGAGGTTGATCAGTGCCACCTTGACCTCACCGCGATACCCCGCGTCGATCGTGCCCGGGCTGTTGACGATCGAAAGTCCAATGCGGGCAGCCAGTCCCGACCGCGGATGCACCAGCCCGACCATCCCGAACGGAATCGCCACGGCGATCCCCGTCGGCACCAGGGCGCGCTGACCGGGGGCCAGTTCGACGTCTTGGGCGCTGAACAGATCGACGCCCGCATCGCCGGCGTGGGCACGGCTGGGCATCGGTAGGTCGCTGTCCAGGCGGACGACCGCCAGAGGGGTGGACACGAGGCCACAGACTACCCTTGGCCAGGTGTCCGACACGCGCGCAGCCTCGCAAACCGTGCGGTATCGCGAGCGTCTGTGGGTGCCGTGGTGGTGGTGGCCACCCGGACTGGGCTTGGCGGCGCTGATCGCGCTTGAAGTGAACCAGGGTGTC
>JAOPWF010000267.1 GCA_025965815.1 Mycobacterium sp. | reverse complement strand
CCTTTTCGCGCACCAGCGCGTCGAACTGCGACTGGCCGAGCACCGCCTCCACCGCACGGTAGCGGTCAGGCCGCTCCGGATGGCCGGCAGAGGTCTGGTGGTTGGCGAACATCGAATGGTGCAGCAGCAGAGTGGCCACGGCACGAGCCTCTTTTCGGATCATGAACCGGGGCGGCGGGAAACCGCCCGGATACGGGCGTCATTCCTCACGAACAGCGGCAACGACTGCCGGCGGTCGGCGCCCGGTTACGGCGAAGTACGCGTTAGCACTTGGGGTGAACATCAACACTGATGCGACCACCACACAGG
Organism: Mycobacterium sp.; assembly: GCA_025965815.1. Classification (GTDB taxonomy): domain Bacteria; phylum Actinomycetota; class Actinomycetes; order Mycobacteriales; family Mycobacteriaceae; genus Mycobacterium. The sequence goes on along the minus strand of JAOPWF010000267.1, from coordinate 3,147 downwards.
CAATGTGCACCAGACGCACGACGATGAACGCCCATCCGAGCTTACCGCCGTCGCCGAATGCCGCCGTGAATGTCTGGCCGCCGATCAGTGCCATCGCGGCGGGCCCAAGGAGTGAGGCGAGACCGATTACGGTGAGAAGTAGCGTCAGGACCGTACGCGCCCACCGGCGCCCTCGGGCGAAGTTGAAAACGAGAACCGTCGCCAACCCGTACACGACGACCCGCACGCCGACATCGGTCCAGACGCCAGGCCCGAGCGGACCGCTGCCGGCAGTGTTTACGAGGCTGAGGACGGACTCGATCACACCCGCCGCAACTGCGACTGCCCAGGCGATGGTGGCTATTCGAACGGTGGTGATCATGTCAACCAAAGCTAACCCGCGGCGTCGCGTCCCCTCCACGAGGTGGAGACGCCACCACGTTCAGCAACTAAGGCTGCGTCCTCAGAACGGGATTAACGGCACCAGGACGGTCCGCAGGACGATCACCGCGACGAACACTGCGGTGAATGCCAGGTCAATGGAGACGGACCCGCACCGCACGGGCTTCAATACCCGCCGGACGGGGCCGATCACCGGCTCGGTGATGCCGTGGGTGATCCGGCGTGCCTGATGGAGGCCGCTGCGGCCACCCACCGGGGAGAGCACGCCGATCCAGTCGACGACCATGCGGGCAATCAGCACGAGTTCGAATAGCAGGAGAACGATTCCAAGCAAGCCTGCGACCACCGCACGCTCCAATCCGACCTCTCCGAGTGTCCGCCGACCAGCTGAGAAGCTGCTGAACGCCACTGGGTGGATCGCGCTGGCACGGCGGGAAATCTCGGCGTCGTCGCGTTCCGCGCATACCGGGTATGACACCGAGTAGGTCATCGAGTCAGCGGGGCGGCCTGCGGCGTAGACCCGGCCGAACTGTGTCGTGTCACCGCCCGGTGATGATATCGAGTTGCTGGCTGTATCGGTTGAACTGTTCGCCCAGCGGCGGGAGGGGGATGGCGTAGGTATGGTGCTCCGCCTCAAACCAGCTTGACCGCACCGTACGGACCGATAACGCTGCTTGCTAACTTGATGAATACCGCGGGCAGCCCGGCGGCGATCTTCGTCCCGAACTCCCGCGCGTGCGCCCGGTAATTGAAACCCATCGCGAAAATCTGTCGCGGCCACGGTGACGGTGCCCGCAGTCCAGCGGGTTGTACGCAGATCCGACCGCGTCCAGGTCGGTGTTTACCGCCCATTCGGTGAACATGCCCAGCGTTCGTGGATTGTTGGTGGATCGGCATCGAACTTGCCGTTGCTTGCTCGCTCGACGTCGACAGCACCGCCGGCGGTGATGATCGTGAGCCTGCCGGCCGGGTTGGCGACCTTCATTGCGTGCTCGAAGGCGCGGCGGGCGGATAGCTGAGCTCACCTCGCCCGAACGACCAGTTCTCCTTGGGCACATCGACGAGGTTGATGACAATATCGTCGCCACGAACACCGGCTGCGCCGAGATTTTCGGCGATCCGGGCGTACAGCGCCTGCTTGACGTCCACGGATCGGCCCGCGTTGAAGAAGATCTGAATGAACACCACCGACGGGCTCCGGTCGAATCCCATGTAATCGGGGCTGTAGATCAAGTTGGTGGAGGGAACCTCGTTGAACACCTGGAATCGGTCGTCTTCCGGCACATTGGCGACGTCGATCAGGGCGCGGTAGATTCCGTTCCCGATCTGCGCGCGTTGATCCTGCGAGGTGGTCCCCTCGGCGACAGTCACATAAACGAGCGGCATGATGTCTTCCTTTCCTTGGATGGTGAGCGGCGCGATCGGCTACGGCAAAGTCGCCGTAGCCGGCTTGGGTTCGGCTCGTCATAGGATCCGGACTCAGCGGATCAACTCGTTTGCTTCTGCGAGCCAGTCGTCCTCGGCGCCAGGCTCGGGCAGAACCCGGCCGTATTCGACGGCGAACCGCGCTTGGAACTCCTGGATGCTCACGAGAATGCGCGCCTCCGGAATGCCCGCGATACGGCTGCTACTCGCGGAGATGTCTTTGGCAAGACGCACCTTTTCCGCGTTGGCGCGTCCGGCGCGAATGACGCCGCTTATCAGCAGGGGTTGGGATGGACTGGAGTCGGTGAACACGTTGGTTGCGGGCAGCTCCTGGAAGACCACGTGCACGAACAAGGTCGGCGCCCCTGTGATGGACGAGTGGACCTTGGTGATCTCGGCGGCCAAAGCCGCCTTCGTGTCGTCAGCGAGGGTCTTGGCGACGGTAATGCAGGTGTAGACGGGCATGGACTTTTCATTCACTTTTTCGGATTCGACTATTACGAGCTCGCTCGCGGCCGTGTGCTTGGCGACCGGCCACACGTGGGGCCGCGCGCTCCGCCGATGAACCTCAGGTCAGGCGAACTGGGGGTAGAGCGCGCTGGCTCCGGCGGCCAGACCTGCGCGGATGTTTGCGCTCCAGCCGTCAGCCAGGATCTCGATCTGGCCGGCTTCGACGGCATCCAGCGCGAGCTGCGCAACGGTGGCGGGGTCGTTTTTGTCGGCTTCGACGTGGCGAGCCATGTCGGTGTCTATGTAGCCGACGTGCAGGGCGCTGACCTGTGTGCCCTGGCTGGCGAGCTCAAGGCGCAACGCACTGGTGAGCGACCATTCCGCGGACTTTGCCGCGGAGTAGGCGCTCATTTCTGGTGAGGTGTACCAGGACATGACCGACAGCACGTTGAGGACAGCACTGGTCCCGGCGGCGGCGAGCTGCGGTGCGAACGCGCGGGTGACCGCCAGGGTGCCGAAGTAGTGGGTTTCCATCTCGTAGCGAATGTCCTCGATCGGCGACTGCAGGAACGAGCCACCGATCAGCGAGCCGGCGTTGTTGATCAGGACGGTGACGTCGCCGGTGGCCTTGGCGGCTGCCTCGACCGAGGCGGGGTCGGTGATGTCCAGGGTGATCGGGATGGCGCCGGGCATGTCGACGGATGCCGGGTTGCGGTCCGCGGCGTAGACGGTGGCGCCGCGGGCGATGAGCTGCTCGGCCATGTGTCGGCCGAGGCCCCGGTTGGCTCCGGTGACGAGTGCGGTAGTTCCAGCGAGCTTCATGATGGCCTCCAGGATGAGGTGCTGAGTTGGTTCTTCCAACGTAGCTTGCTGGATAGGAAAGGGCAACTC
>JAOPWF010000855.1 GCA_025965815.1 Mycobacterium sp. | reverse complement strand
TGAAGCCGGTCTGGATGGACGGTGTGACGGCCTCGCCCTTGAGCGCCTTGATCGCCTGTTGTACGCCATCGATGCCGATCGTGCTCGGCTGCTGAGCGATGAGCGCCTGTACTGTGCCGTCCTGCAGCGCCTTCATCTGGTCAGGCCCGGCGTCGAAGCCGATGACCTTTACCTTGTCCTGCTTGCCGGCCTGGCGGATGCCGGTCGCGGCGCCTTCCGCGGAGAACAGGTTCGACGCGAAGATGCCGATGATGTCGGGGTCCTTCTGCAGCGCCGCGCTGACGATGGCGGCGGCCTTCGCCGGGTCGTTCTGCGAGTACTGCACACCGAGGTACTTGAAGGCCGAGTCGGCCTTCGCGGCGTCGGCGAAGCCCTTGTCGCGGGCGTCGGTGGTGCTGATGCCCGGCTGCACGCCGACGCCGAGCACCTTGCCGCCACCCGGAACCAGTTGCTTGATCGCGTCGAACGCGGCCTTGCCGCCGCCGAGGTTGTCCGAGGAGATCGCCGATCCGGCGACGGACGGGTCGGTCAGCGTGGTGTCGACGAGTACGACCTTGATGCCCTGCGCCTTGGCCTGCGCGATCGGCTGCTGCATCGCCGACACCTCGGTCGGCGCGATGAGGATCGCGTCGGGCTTCTTGGCGATGACCGACTGGAGGATCGGGGTCTGCAGCGTCGGGTCGAACTTCTGCGGTCCCTGGGTGGTGACGGTGGCACCCTCGGCCTTCGCCTCCTGCTCGATCCCGCACTGCATGGTGATGTAGAACGCGTCACCGGCGACGCCCTGTACGAAAGCAAGCTTGTACTGGCCTTTCGAACTACCCGTCCCGGCGCTGCCGCTACCCGAACCGCAGGCGGCCGTGGTGGTGAGCACGAGCGCGACCATAGCGGCCCCGAACGCGATTTTACGCTTCACGGTGTCTCCTCTCTAGTGCCTCTCCCGAGCCGGGCGAGGAATTGCATACGTGGTCTTGAGCCCCGAAGCGCGGCGGCGCGTCGGACCTGGTCGATGTAGACGACGGTGACGAGCACCGCGCCGACGACGACCTGCTGCCAGAACGGCTGGACATTTATCTGGATGAATCCGTTCTGCAGCACGATCGGGATGAACAACCCGATGACGGTGCCGAAGACCGACCCGACGCCACCGAAGAGGCTGGTGCCGCCGATCGCGACACCAGCGATCACGTTCAGGGCGGTGTTGGATTGACCGCCGATCGTGGTCGACTGGAAGAACCCGAGATTGAGGATGCCGGCGAAGCCCGCGAGCGTGCCGGAGAAGGCGTACACCTTGATCAGATGTCGGTCCACCTTGAGGCCCACCCGCCGGCCTGCCTCGGCGTTCGAGCCGACCGCGTAGGTGTATAGCCCGAATCGGGTGCGGTGCAACAGGATGATGCCGGCGAGCACGACGACTCCGGCGATGACCGACAACGTCGGCACCTGGCCGACCACATTGCCGAAGCCAATCTTGTCAACGAGCGTCTTCGGCGCGTCGCGCAGGTCGAGGCCCTTGGTGATGATCTGAGCGAAGCCCAGCGCGGCGCTGAGCGAGCCGAGCGTGACGACCAGGGCCGGTACCCTCGCCTTGGCGATCAGGAATCCGTTGAGCAGCCCCCACGCCAGCCCGGAGGCGCAGCCGGCCAGCACACCGACGAGCACCGTGCGCCAACCCTGCCCGCCGAACGCCGCCATGACCTTGTCGGCGACCACGCCGCTGAACACCAGCACGCTGCCGATCGACAGGTCGATGCCGCCGGTGATGATGACGAACGTCATGCCGACGCCAAGTACCGCATAGATCGAGGTGTTCTGGACGATGCCCCGGATATTGAACGTGGTGAGGAAGGTGTCCGGTTGAAGGGCACCGAAAATCGCCACGGTGAGCCCGAGCAGCAACAGGATCTGCAGTGCCTGCAGGCGGATCACGCGTTGCAGCCGGCCGGCCGGCGCGTCGATGGTCGACTCCGCGGACGCGGACTGTGTGGCGATGATGCTCATATCGCCTCCCGTTCAAGTGCTCCGGTCATCGCCGCCACCAGTTGCTCCATAGAGGTGTCTTTTTTGCGGTACGTCGCGACGCGCCGTCCGCGCCACATCACCTGGATCCGATCGGCCACCTCCATGACGTGCGGCATGGAGTGGCTGATGAACACGACGCCGATGCCCTCGCCGCTGACCCGACGGATCAGGTCGAGAACGTTCTGCGTCTGCGCGACGCCAAGCGCCGCGGTGGGTTCGTCGAGGAAGATGACCTTCTTGGCCCACGCGGCCGCCCGAGCGACGGCCACGCCCTGACGCTGTCCGCCGGACATCGACCCCACCGACCCGTTGAGGTCGCGAACGGTCGCACCGAGCCGCGCGAACGCGTCCCGGCTGACCGCACGCATCGCCTTGTTGTCCATGAAGCCGAACCAGCCCAGCGGCCCAGCACGCATGATCTCGCGGCCGAGGAACATGTTCTGTACCGGCGACAGATGCGGCGCCAGCGCGAGATCCTGGAACACCGTCTCCACGCCGAGCCGGCGGGCGTCGGTCGGCGTCGCGAGGTGGACCGGGTTGTCCTCGAAGAGCACCTGACCGCTGTCCGCGGCCTCGGCACCGGACAGGATCCGCACCAGCGTGCTCTTGCCGGCCCCGTTGTCACCGATCAGTGCCACCACCTCGCCCGCACCGACGTCAAAGCTGGCCGCGGTCAGGGCCTGGACGTGGCCGTACTGCTTGGTGATGTTCCGCGCTTCCAGCACCGTGGTCATCGGCGTGCCTCCCGCCAGGGCCGGGCGCGGCCGGCGACGGTCTTGACGCAGTCGTCGAGCCGCGGACGGGACACGTTCTCCAGGAACTCGGTGCGAGCCGC
>JAOPWF010000848.1 GCA_025965815.1 Mycobacterium sp. | reverse complement strand
ATCAGCCGCAGCAGCGTGCTCTTCCCGCATCCCGACGCACCCACCAGCACCAGGAACGCACCCGGCTCGACATCGAGGTCGACCGGCCCGAGCGCGGTGACCTCGCTTCCGCCGCGGCCGTAGCGGTGCGAGACGTTGCGAATGTGGATGCCGCCGTCCCGACCGGCCGCAACATCTTTCCGGCCGGGTTTGGCCGTGACCTCACTGGGTGATGGCACCAGGGAGCCCCTTGACGTAGATGGCGTCCTGGAAGGTCTTCAGCGGCGCCGCAGCCGGGATCTGGGTCTGCTCGGCGAGGAACTGCGACGCGCTCTGCAGGTTGACGGCGATATTGCCGACCGCGCCTTCGGTACCGAGCCACTCCGGTGAGACGACCTGTTCCGGCGTCAGGTACACACCCTGCTTCAGCTGCCCGGCGACGTCGGAGGGGCTCAGCCCGATCTCGGCCGCGATCGCCTTGGCGGCGGCGTCGGGATCGTTGTGGATGGTGTTCAGCGCCCGGGCCTGCTGCTGGCGCCAGGTGGTCACCACGTCCGGGTGCTCCTGCGCAAACGAGTTCGAGACGGCGGCCAGGTCCAGGGTCGGCTTGCCGTCCTTGGCGAGCTGACGGCTGGTAATCAGGTCCTTCCCCGTCGTACGCAGCTGATCGAGCGTCGGCAGCCAGCTGTAAGCGGCGTCGATGTCGCCGCGCTCCCACGCCGCCAAGATCGCCTGCGGCTGCAGGTCGATGAGCTGAACATCCTTGGGCGACAAGCCGTTCTGGGCCAGCGCCGCCAGAAGACTGTAGTGCGCGGTGGACGCGAACGGGGTGCCGATCCGGTTGCCCTTCAGGTCGGCGATGGAGTTGAGGCCGGTGCCGTTGCGCGCCACCAACGCTTCGTTGTCACCGGCGACGTCGAGCACGAACGCGACGCTGTACGGGATGTTCAGCGGCGCGGACAGTCCGCGCGCCACCGGGCTGGATCCCAGCGAGCCGAAATCCAGTTCCTTGGCGAGGAACGCGGTGTTGACGTCGGCGCCGGAGTCGAACTTGACCCATTTGATGTTGTAGTTCGGCAATGCCGACTCCAGCCACTTGCTGTTCTTGACGATCAGGTCGCCGCTGGGGAAGGTCTGGTATCCGATGCGGATGGTCGGCTTGTCGGATTGCTGACCGGAGTTGTCGACCGCGCAGCCGGCCAACCCCAGTGCGGCCAGTGCGAGCGCGAACAGCGCGGCCAGCATCCGAGCCCGCGGGCGCTTCAGTTTCATATTTTTCCTCTCCAGGGCACAGCACGCCGTTCCACGGCGCGAAGCAGACCGTCGATGACCAGACCGGAGATCCCGATGGCGAAGATCCCGACCAGCACGACGGGGGTGTTGTTGTAATTACTGGCGTCTTTGACGAGCCCCCCGATTCCGGGCAGCCCGTTGAACAGTTCGGCGGCGACCACCGACGAGTAGGCCATGCCGACCGCGAGCCGGATGCCGGTGAAGGTCTCCGGCAGTGCGGCGGGGACGACGACGTCGCGGATCACCTGCGTGCGGGACGCGCCCAACGCGCGAGCCGCCTCGGTCAGCCCAACCGGCGCGGCCAGCACCGCGGCCGTCGTCGCCACCGCCGCGGGCGGCAGGGCCGCCAGCGCGAGGAGCGTGATCTTGGGTGCCTCGTCGATGCCGAGCCAGATCACCAGCAGGAAGAAGTAGGCCAGCGGCGGCAGGGCGCGCAGGAACGTCAACCAGGGCTCCAGCACGCTGCGCAACCAACTGACCGACCCCATGGCCAGCCCCAACGAGACACCGAGGACCACGCCGATGACCACCCCGGCCAGCACGCGGCGCAGCGTCATGTAGAGGTGCTCGGCCAGCAGGTAGCCCGCGTAGCCGCGGACCCCGTTGTGCGTGGTCGAGGTGTCGACGAACGCGCGCCACACGGTCCCCGGATAGGGCACGAACGTCTGATTCCAGACGCCGCTGGCGGCAGCCAGCTGCCATACCCCGAAGAAGACGACGATGGACAGCAGCGGCAGGGCGGCACGGGTCAACCGGCCGGACCACCTGCGCGCGACGGGCGCCGGCGAATCAACGGGCGCCTCATCCGGCGCAATATCGACGAACACGGACACGGTTCCGACTTTCTGTTGCTGATGCTGATGCTGGGCGGGAATGCTTCAGCGACAACAGCAGTCGTCGGGCAGTGTCGGACTCACTGGGATATTGCTACGGCAGCACCGGCCGGTGCTCAAGATCTTCGCTCAGCGCGAGCAAAACCCCTAGAGCGCTTTCAGTTCCTCGGAGACCTGGGAGACGGACTTCTTCGCGTCACCGAACAGCATGGTGGTGCCTTCGGCGTAGAACAGCGGGTTCTCAATGCCGGCGAAACCGGAATTCATCGACCGCTTCAGCACGATCACCGATCGCGACTTGTCCACGTTGAGGATCGGCATGCCGTGGATCGGGCTGGACGGGTCGTTGCGCGCGGACGGGTTGGTGACGTCGTTGGCGCCGATGACGATCGTGACGTCGGTGCGGGCGAACTCGTCATTGATGTCGTCCATCTCCTTCATCGCGTCGTACTCGACGTCAGCCTCGGCCAGCAGCACGTTCATGTGTCCGGGCATCCGGCCGGCCACCGGGTGGATGGCGTACTTCACCGGGACCCCGCGGTCTTCCAGCAGCGCGGCCAGGTCCTTCACCGCTTGCTGGGCCTGTGCCACCGCCAAGCCGTATCCCGGCACCACGATGACCTGGTTCGCGTAGGCCATCTGGATGGCGGCATCGGCGGCCGAGGTGGACTTGACGGTGCGGTCGATGTCATCGCCGCCACCCAACGCGACCCCACCGCCGCCGAAGCCGCCCGCGACGATCGCGGGAATGGACCGGTTCATCGCCTTGGCCATCAGGTTGGTCAGGATCGAGCCGGACGCGCCGACGATCATGCCGGCGACGATCATCGCGGTATTGTTCAGCGCCAATCCCGCTGCGGCCGCTGACAACCCGGTCAGCGCGTTAAGCAAAGAGATCACCACCGGCATGTCGGCGCCGCCGATCGGCAGCACCACCATCAGACCCAGCACACCGGCGGCGGCGAGCAGACCGACCATCCACCAAAGCGACGCACCGCCGCCCGGATGGGCCGCCAGTCCGATCACCACGGCCGCGGCGACCGCCGCCACCAGCAGCACCAGGTTCAGCAGCTGCTGCGCCTTGCCCAGGCCGATCGGGCGGCCCGGCAGGATCTCCTGCAGCTTGCCGAACGCGATGATCGAACCCCAGAACGAGATCGAGCCGATGATCGCGGCGAACAGCGACGCCACCACGATGTGCACCGTCGGGGACTCGCCGTGCTTGAAGGCCGAGAAGCCTTCGGTGTCGATGAATTCCGACAGCGCGATCAGCGCGACGGTGCCGCCGCCCACGCCGTTGAACAGCGCCACCAGCTGCGGCATCGCCGTCATCTTGGTCAACCGGGCCGGCGGAACGCCGAGCGCCACACCCACGAACAAGCCCGCGATGATCAGCAGCCAGTTCTCGGTGTGCCGGATCGCGATCAGGGTGGCGATCACTGCGAGCGCCATGCCCGCGGCGGCGATCCAGTTGCCGCGCACCGCGGTCTTCGGCCCGGTCAAACCCATCAGGCCGTAGATGAACATCGAGAACGCGACGAGGTAGAGCAGGACGACGAGGTAGTTCATCGCGCTTGTCCGTTGGTCGCCGGATCTTTCGCCGGTGCGGGTTTTTTGCCCTTGAACATGCCGAGCATTCGATCGGTGACGACGAACCCGCCGACGACGTTGAGCGTGCCGAACACCACCGCCACGAACAGAATGACCTGTATCGCGAGCGACGGGTGCTCGACCCTGCCCAGCACCACCAGCGCACCGATAAGCACGATGCCGTGGATGGCGTTGGTGCCCGACATCAGGGGCGTGTGCAGGGTGTTGGGCACCTTGGAGATGACGGCGAACCCGACGAACCCGGACAGCCCCAGGATTGCCAGGTTGGCCAACAGTTGGTCGTACATCTAGGAGACCTCCCGGGTCACGCACGCGGCGGCGACCACTTCGTCGTCGAAATCGGGTGTCAGTGCCCCGTCGGTGATCAGCAGGTCCAGCAGTGCGGTGATGTTCTTGGAGTACAGCTCGCTGGCGTGCTCGGGCATGGTCGCGGGCAGGTTCAGCGGCGAGGCGATGGTGACGCCGTGTTTGACGACGGTCTGGCCCGGCTCGGTCAGCTCGCAGTTGCCGCCGGTCTCACCCGCCAGGTCGATCACGACGCTGCCGGGCTTCATGCCCTCGGCCGCCGCGGCGGTGACCAGCCGCGGGGCCGCGCGGCCCGGCACCAGCGCGGTGGTGATCACGACGTCGAAGCCGGTGATGGCGTCCTCGAGCGCCTTCTGCTGCTGAGCACGTTCCTCCTCGGTGAGCTCGCGAGCGTAACCGCCCTCGCCGGCGGCGTCGATGCCGAGATCGAGCCACTGCGCCCCGACGGAGCGGACCTGGTCGGCGACCTCGGGTCGCACGTCGTATCCGGTGGTGCGCGCACCGAGCCGCTTGGCGGTGGCCAGTGCCTGCAGGCCTGCCACACCCACCCCGAGCACCAGCACGCTGGCCGGCTTCACGGTGCCGGCCGCGGTGGTGAGCATCGGGAAGAACCGGGTCGCCTCCGAGGCGGCCAGCAGGACGGCCTTGTAACCGGAGACGTTGGCCTGCGACGACAGCGCGTCCATCACCTGAGCGCGGGAAATCCGCGGAATCGCCTCCACGGCATAGGCCTGCACACCCGCCGTCTTGAGCGCGTCAATCGCGTTCTCGGCGTTGCGCGGCGCAAGGAATCCGATCAGGGTCTGCCCGCTGTGCAGCCGCGCCACCTCCTCGGCGCTCGGCGGTGCCACCTTGACCACCACGTCGGCCCCCCACGCGTCGCCGATGGTCGCGCCTGCGGAGGTATAGAGGTCATCGGGCAGCAGGGCGTGGTCGCCGGCGCCGGACTCCACCACGACCGCGACACCGCTGTTGATCAGGGTCGCCACCGCCTTGGGCACCAGAGCCACCCGCCGCTCGCCGGCGCCGGACTCGCGGACCACACCGATCGTGGTCTGAGTATCAGTCATGACGTGAGGTCTGCCCCCTGCGCGTTCCAATGTTGCCCAGTCACCCTAACCGGTACTGCCGGTCACGACAGACGTCGCTCCGAGGAGCACAGCTACAGTGCTCACTGAGTTAGACAGGAAGGAACGGACATGGCGGTCGACCGGCTGCTGCCGTCGCAGGAGGCAGAAGATCTCATCGCCCTGACCCGCGACATCGCCGACAAGGTGCTGTCACCGATCGTCGACGCGCACGAGAAGTCCGAGACCTATCCGCAGGGGGTGTTCGCCCAACTCGGCGCCGCGGGACTGCTCAGCCTCCCGCAGCCCGAGGAATGGGGCGGCGGTGACCAGCCCTACGAGGTCTACCTGCAGGTGCTCGAGGAGATCGCCGCGCGCTGGGCGGCGGTCGCGGTGGCGGTCAGTGTGCACAGCCTGTCGTCCCAGGCGCTGCTCGCGTTCGGCACCGACGAGCAGCGGCAGCGCTGGCTGCCGGGAATGCTCAGCGGTGAGCAGGTCGGCGCTTACAGCCTGTCGGAACCGCAGGCCGGATCCGATGCGGCGGCGCTGCGCTGCACCGCGACGAAGTCCGACGGCGGATACGTCGTCAACGGCTCCAAATCCTGGATCACCCATGGCGGATTGGCCGATTTCTACACCCTGTTCGCGCGGACCGGTGAGGGCTCGCGCGGCATCTCCTGTTTCCTGATTCCGGGCGACCTGCCTGGGCTGAGCTTCGGTAAGCCGGAGGAGAAGATGGGCCTGGCCGCGGTGCCCACTACCTCGGCGTTCTACGACAACGCGCGGGTGGACGCGGACCGGCTGATCGGCGCGGAGGGGCAGGGCCTGCAGATCGCGTTCAGTGCCCTGGATTCCGGGCGTCTGGGCATCGCGGCGGTCGCCGTCGGGCTGGCGCAGGCGGCACTGGACGAGGCGACGTCCTATGCCAACGAACGCACCACGTTCGGCCGCAAGATCATCGACCACCAGGGGCTTGGGTTCCTGCTCG
>JAOPWF010000842.1 GCA_025965815.1 Mycobacterium sp. | reverse complement strand
GTCCGCGGCCGGCGAGTCGCTGCCGCCAGTTCTGAAGCGAGCCGGCCAATGGCTCGGGGCCGCCGGCGGTGCGGACCTGCCGGACGACGGTGGCGATATGGTCCAGCAGGTAACCGCCGCGTCTGAGTAGCTGGGCCAGTTCCGCGTCACGGACGTCGTCGACGCGGTACAGGCGATGGTGTGTGGTCGGGTCGCGCTGCGGCGCGAGGATGCCAGCTCGTTCCCACTTGCGTAGGGTTGCTGAGCTCACACCGATGTGGTGGGCGAGGGCACCGATCGGCAGCGGACGCTCAGGCCGGCTCGTAGGCTGCTTCGCGAGGACGCCAACTGCCGCTTCGACCGCGTCGAGAGTCGCGCGGTCGCGCAACAGTTGAGCGTGGCTGCGGTCGATCGCTCGTAGGGCCGTGTCCAGGTCACCGGCGTTGACGGCGTGCATGATCTCGCCACTGGTCGCATAGCCGTGCGCCGGAATGAGCGCGATGTAGGCGCGCAACGCGTAGGCATGTACCGCCGAGTATTTCCGGTAGCCGCTTGGTGTGCGTTCGGCGGATGGGAGGAGCCCGTCGTGCTCGTAGTTGCGGACCGCCTGCGTGGAGATGCCGTGCTCCCGGGCGAGGTCCACAGGACGATAGGAAATCCCGCCGGCCTGTACTGTTGTTTGAGACTTCAGCCGGGTCTTCATGTGCCGATACGCGCCTAACTTTCACAAGGTGATCCAACGATACGGTAAAGGCTATGACTCCTAGCCTCACACCGTTCGCCGGCTGGTCGTCCGCAGTCAACGACCGCGCGCTGGCCGCTGCGGCTCGCGCCTTCGTCGAGGCACTCGACGCACCGCCTCAGCTGCTGGCCCTCGGTGAGCCAACGCACGGCGAACCCGCCTTCCCGCAGCTACGCAACCAGATCTTCAAACTACTCGTCGAACAACAGGGCTTCCGATCGATCGCGATCGAGTCCGACCGCGTCGCGGCGCTCCAGGTTGACGCCTTCGTCGGCGGCGAAGACGAGACGCTCGACTCAGCACTTGCCGAGGGCTTCAGTCACGGTTTCGGGAAGCTGGCCGCCAACCGCGACCTGGTCGCCTGGATGCGCGCGTACAACGACTCACGACCAGCGGCCGAGCGTCTGGCGTTCTACGGCTTCGATGCGCCGCTGGAGATGAGCGGCGCTCCCAGCCCGCGGCGCTACCTACAGCACCTACAGCGTTATCTGACCGATCATCTCGGACCGGACTGCATCCCGCACGCCCGTGCGGACCTCAGCCAACTGCTCGGTGACGATCAGCGGTGGAGCGACCCGGCAGCCGTCATGGACGCCGGGAAGTCCATCGGTGCCTCGCCCGAAGCCACCGCACTCAGGGTGATCAATGACGACCTGTTGACCGCCCTGTACACCCACGCGCCTCGCCTGATCGCCGAATCGTCCATCGCCGCCTGGCGTCGCACCGAGGTCCACGGCAAGGCGGCGCTCGGGCTGCTGCGCTACCACGCACAGGCGGCACAACAGGCTTCCCAGACCGAGCGCACGTCACGGCTTCTCGGCGTCCGGGACGCGTTGATGGCCCAGAACCTGCTGGACATTCGCACAGGCGAGCAGCATCGCGGCGCGACGCTGGTCTTCGGCCACAACCGCCACGTCCAACGGCACCCCAGCAGGTGGCGGCTGGCCGACATGGACCTCGAGTGGTTCAGCGCCGGATCCATCGTCGCGTCGCTGCTGGGCAACCGATACACCGTCATCGTCGGCAGCCTCGGCGCGAGCGCCACGCTCGGCCTACCCACGCCGGACCCGGACACCTTCGAGGGTGCGTTCCAGAAGGCGACCCGAGGATGCGCCCTCTTCGACGCCAAGCAGCTCAGCACTGTCATCAGCCCCAACGCAGGCGAGCTGCACTCTCGAACAGACTTCACCGCCGAGCAGGCGTACTTCCCGCTGGACACCACGACGCTCCAGCACTGCGACGCGGTGCTGCACATCGCCTCCTGCCCAGAAGAAACACACCCCGAACAGACGGCCACGCCAACCCCAGCCGATCTCGCCGAACGCATCCTCACACTGCCCGACGTCACGCACCTACTGGCCGACGAGGAGTCGGGCGCACCGCAGATAAGCTGGGGCGACCGCTTCTTCTTCATCGGCACGGAACGCCGCCGACCATTCGCCACCATCGTCGAGCATGACGTGCCCGGCTTCGACGACGATTCCCGCCTTGACCGCGCCGGTATCTTCCGCCTCAACATTGACATCGGCCGAGAAGAATTCCAGCACCAGTTCGGATACCCGCCCGCAGAGTCCCCCGACCACCGACCAGGGATCGACTTCACCCGGCTGGACGAGATCCTCCCCCATCCCGCCTACGGCACACACGGATGGGCATGCATCCTCAACCCCAGCCCCCAACGCCTACAGGACATCGATCGGCTGCTCGCGCACGGCCACCGCCGAGCACTCAACCGGCACCAACGCGCCCTCAACCGCCACCACAACCCCCAATGAGCCAACAACCACCCGTGGCCCGCCGACGAACGCTATTGAACGCCCGGCCTGCTCGCCGTCATCCCGCTAATCTTCACCAGCTCCACGTTCGTCCCAGTGGCCACATTCCCCGGCTGGCTGCAAGCCTCGTCACGCCCCCCGCGACGGCAAACTCGTGCGGTACCGCGCCGACACACCCCCACCATCGGGGGGTGCCCCCGATCATCCACCGGTCACATTGCCGGGCTGTCGTACGCCCGGTGGCAGAAACGTGTGGGGGCTTCACGCGCGTTTTAACACCCGCTAGGGTCATGAAATCCGCTGAGGTCGGCCGTCACCACCTGGGGTGACTCCACAGTGGATCCGCTGAGTCGTGTTCGCGCGAGCCGGGGAACCAAGCACAACTGGGGTGAATCCACGGGGCTACGCGCCTCGCGGTAGGGCCATCTTCCCGCCCGAACCCGTCAGCTAACCCGGTAGGCGGCACCGGAAGGAGCATTGCGTGCAGACCCTCACGTGGCATGACACCTGCCGCCTCCCCTCGACCCGCGGCTCGGGCGTCCATCGGGCGCCGACAGTGCTTGGGCGGAGTCCGGTCCGATAGCGGTTTCGGCACCGACGGCCGCTCACCCACAACGTGACACCGCACACCGATCGACTGTCCACTATGGACCGTTAGCGGGCCGGTGCCGCCGCCCTCCCCTGCCAACCCTGCCGACACCAGCTTCGGCGGCCGGGTCGACACCCGCTGCCCGGACTCACCGATCGTGCCGTCCGGCACCGGCAACAGCAGTCGCGCTCCAGCATGTCTGTCGAGGTTCCCATGAAGCACTTGTACGTGTCTTCCGGCGAGACTGATGTTCAGCGGCGCGGCAACGCGCACGGTCGGGCCCCCC
>JAOPWF010000263.1 GCA_025965815.1 Mycobacterium sp. | reverse complement strand
GGCAGGGTCTGGTCAAGTCGTAGACTTGTGTACGCGTGCAGGCCGAAAATGGCGAATGCGCATGAACCGCCTACGGCTCTATCACCGTTTGACAAGCCGTCGGGGCGCGTCATAAACGGGTTAATTTGCGAGTGAACCTCTGTGACGCCACGATCTCGGAAGGGCAGGGAGCTAGGGCGATGGATATCCAAGCCTTGAAGTCCACGTTTCATGGTGAGCTGTTCGAGCCTGCGAGCGCTGGCTATGATGGCGCCCGCCAAATCTGGAACGCGACCATCGACAAACATCCCAGACTGATCGCCCGCTGCTCCGGCGTCGCCGATGTGGTTGCCGCGGTGAACTTCGGACGTGCGAACAATCTCCTCACGGCGATCCGCGGCGGCGGCCATAACGTCGGCGGTCGCGCGCTCTGTGACGATGGTCTTGTCATAGACCTTTCCCGCATGCGCGCCGTACATGTCGATTCGGCAAATCAGACCGTTCGCGTGCAGGGTGGCGCGACCCTCGGTGATCTGGATCGCGAAACGCACGTCTTCGGCCTTGCGGTCCCGTGCGGCATCGTGCCCAAGACCGGCATCGCGGGCCTCACCCTGGGCGGTGGCGTGGGCTGGCTGCTTCGCAAGCACGGCATGTCGATCGACAATCTGTTGTCCTGCCAGACGGTTATCGCAGACGGTCGAGTGCTCGGCGCCAGTGCGGGCGAAAACGAGGACCTCTTCTGGGGTCTTCGCGGCGGGGGTGGGAATTTCGGCGTTGTCACCTCGTTCGAATTCAAAGCGCACCAGGTTCATACCGTCCTGGGCGGACTCTTGCTTTATCCTCGAGACGACGCAGTCGATGTCATCCGTCATTTTCGTGACTTCATCGCAGCCGCTCCTGACGAACTGACGGCGTACGCCGCGCTCCTGCATGGTCCCGATGGTGCGCCGCTCGTCGCGGTGGTTCCCTGCTACTGCGGGGCGATCGCGGCCGGGGAATGTGTGCTGCAACCTCTCCGCTCGTTTGGCAAACCGGTTCTTGACGCGATCCAACCGATGCCGTTCCCTGTGATGCAAGCCCTGCTTGCGCCCTCGTTCCCGGACGGCAATCACAACTACTGGAAGTCCACTCTGCAAAGACAGCTGCCGGATGACGCCGTCGCGGCCATTGTCGACCATGCAAACCGTATGGTTTCGCCACTCTCGGCAGTCGTTCTCGAATACTATGGCGGCGCCGCCAGTCGGATTCCCAGAGACGCCACCGCTTTTCCACATCGCGATCTTCCGTGGGACATTCTGTTCATGGCGCAGTGGACCGATCCGGGCGAGACGCGCGTCCATCGGGATTGGGCCCGCGCGGGTGAAGAAGTGCTTCGGCCCTTCTCTGCGAACGCGCATCTTCTGTCTGCGCTCGACATCGAAGCCGAAGAGGTCATTTACAGTGCCTTCGGCGACAACCTTCCGCGCCTGGCCGTCGTCAAGGACAAATACGATCCAACGAATTTCTTTCGAGTCAATCACGACATCAGACCGGAGCTGGCACAGGCAGGCGGGGTCTAATAAGAACGGCTCGCCGTGTTCTTCGTTCTCCGTGAGATGCAACCCGTGGAATGACGCTACCTGCCGTGACGAATCAGATCGTCGCGATTGTTTCGACGGCGGCCGACCCGCTGGCTCCGCGGTCACCGTCGATGAGCGCAGCCACCGACTTAGAATCAGCGCACACCAAACGCTGCCCATCCCAGCTGATTTGACCGACCATTCGCAGCATGGGCTTTCACGTCGCGCTACCCAATGACGGCTCGCCGGAGCAGATCACCGACCTGGCCCGGCGCGCCGAGGCCCTCGGGTTCGACGGCGTGTGGGTAGCCGAACACGTGCTGCCGCCCACGCGTCATCCGGACCCGAGTTACGCCTCGGAGTACGACCCGTTCGTGCTGCTGAGCTATCTGGCGGCGCACACCTCGCGCGTCCGGACCGGCACGTCCGTCCTGGTGCTGCCGCTGCGGAACCCGTTCAACGTCGCCAAACAGGCGGCGAGCCTGGATCGCCTATCCGGTGGCCGATTCGAACTCGGCATCGGCGTCGGATGGGACAGGGCCGAATTCGGCTCAGTCGGTGAGGACTTCGGCAACCGCGGTCGCCGCGCCGACGAGGCGATCACCTTGTTGCGCCACCTGTGGTCGGGCTCGTCCGAGAGTTTCGACGGCGAGTTCTATCCCCATCACTCTGGCGATTTCACCCCGATTCGCCCTGCTGGCGTGCCCATTACGGTGGACGGATTCTCCGATGCCGCCATTCAGCGCGCGCTGCGATTCGGTAATGCCTGGCAGTCGCTCTACCTCGACGGCGCCGGAACCGATCCCGCCGAGTTCGCGCGCAAGGCAGCCGAGCTGAAACGTCGATCCGACGGCCGCATCCGCACGACCATCAAGCGCTACGTCCGCGACTCAGGTCAGGTCGACGGCCTGATCGATGAACTCGCCGACTGGCATCGAGCTGGTGCCGACGACATCGTCATCTGGTTCGGCGAGCCACACGTATTCGGTCGTCTCCAGGAAGAATTCGCACAGGAAGCCAAGGTGCCGGCATGACCCAGAAGCGATCAGTGGCGATCATCGGTGCGGGACAAACCGGCGTCTCGGCCGGAATGGGATTCGTGAACGCCGGTTTCGACGTGACGCTGTTCAGCGACCGCGATCGGCGCAGCCTACGCAACGACGTCCCGGCTTCGGGCACCGCGGTGACCTTCGCCGTCGCGCAGGCCGCCGAGGGCGATCTGGGTCTCGACGACTACACCGGCCGCGCCCCGCGAGTCACCGGTCAGAGCACCCAAATATTCAGCGGCTCCGGCGAGCAGCGTGAGGATGGTCTGGACTTCGACGTGACCTACAACGGAATCCGGGCCGTCGGAGTGGACACCCGCCTGAAAGTCGACGACAGGCTGGGCGAATTCCTCGCCAGAGGTGGTCGTTTCGTCATCTCGGCGATCACCGCAGAGTCTCTCGACGACGTCGCCGCCGCGCATGACCTCACCCTGGTTGCAACCGGCAGGGGTGGGTTGTCCGATCTGTTTGCAGTCGATGAGTCACGCACCGTCTACGACGCACCGCAACGGAGCCTGCTGATGCTCACCGTGGCGGGGCTCGGCCACGGCCCGGACGTGTTCGCCCACCGCGGCTCGCCGGGCGGTGAACACAACACGTTCGCGATCAGCGCTGAACAGGGGGAGTTGTGGTGGGGGCCCTATCTGCACAAGGACGCCGGGCCGGCCTGGTCGTTCCTCGGTTTCGCCAAACCGGGCAGCGACTGGGAGCAGCGCTTCGCCCTAGCTAGTGGCGTCGCCTCGGCGCACCGCATCGTCACCGACGTGCACCGCGATTACGTCGACTGGGATCTTCCGGAAATCTCCGCCACCAGACCCATCCCGCAGGACCCGCACTCCTGGCTTCGCGGCGCAGTGACGCCGACTGTCCGCCACGCCGTCGGCATCACCACGAACGGCCGCCCGGTGCTCGCGCTCGGCGATACCGCGATCTCCTTCGACCCGATCGGGGCACAGGGAGCCCAAGGTGGCCTCATCCAGTCCGCTCAGCTCGTAGCGGCCGCCCGGGATCACACCGACCCCTTCGACGAGGAATGGCTGCACGATCGGTTCGAGCATTTCTGGTCGACGCGCGGTGCCGGAGCGGTGCTCGTCACACGACTGTTCCTCGGCGATCCCGAATTCGCCTCGTACGGACAGTTGTTCTTACCGGCTGCGTCAGCGAGCCCGGCGTTCGGTGCGGCATTGTTTGGCCTCCTTTCGGACCCGAACCCGTTGCTGCGCATCGGTTCACGCCAGGCGGCCCGGGATTTCATCACACAGGTGGCCGACGAGCCGGCCGACGATCTCTTGTCGCGCGTACCGCTCGCGAAGTTCAAGTACTCCACGTACGCACAACGAACCCCGGCGCGGCCCTCGGTCGCCTAGCGGCGCAGGCCCGGCAACTCGACGAACCTCGCCCCGACAGCCATCGCATTGTCGTAGCCCACCACACCACCGTCGCGTCCAGGTGTCCAGGTGTCCAGGTGTCCAGGTGTCCAGGCGCGCGCGTCGAACTCGAGGACGTGCTGCCCTTTGTCGAGCGTCACCCGTACCAGACCGCGCTCTATCAGCTGAATCTGGTTGCCACGCTGGCCGGCATCCCCCGCGGTGCATGCCGACGTCGTCGGCGAAGTCCGGGCACGCACGCGCAACTACTCGCACGCCAACGCGTCTCGCGTCCGCGACGACCCGCAGGTGCTCGCCCTGGTCGGTGAGATCTCAGCGGCCGCCTACGCCGCGGAGAGCGTGGCCGTGCGCGCCGCAGCCCTCGACGCCGCCCACGACGCCGCCACGGAATCGGACGCGGAGTTGCGGCACGCGACCGAGCGGGCAGAACTGGAGGCCCACTGCCGCTCAGGTGACCGCGTCCCGCCTGGTCCTCGAGTCGGCATCCGATCTGTTCGACGCACTCGGCGCTTCGACGACCTCGGCGGGCCGCGGCCTGGATCGGCACTGGCGCAACGCCCGCACCGTCGCCTCGCACAATCCGCGACTGTTCAAGGCCCGCGTCCTGGGTGCGTTCGACGTGAACGGAACACCCCCGCCGTATGCCTGGTCGATCGGGACGACGCCGAGTCGCGACGGCTCTTGACGCTCAGTCGAGGTCGAGCCGCTCCCCCGTGGTCGCGTCGAAGTAGTGGGCCCGGCCGGCCCTGACCCGCACGCTCACCGCATGACCGGGTGCCGGCGGCGTGGCCCACCCCGCCACCGAGGAAGCCTCGACCACCGCGGTGAGCCTGCGCGGCCCCACCTCAACGATTAGCACGTAGCGCGGCCCGAGTAGTTCGATCAGCTCGATCCGCCCATCGCCGTCACCGGATGCCACCGGCTCGATGAGCAGGTCCTCCGGCCGGACACCCAGCGTCACGTCACGGTCCCCGCCGGACGGTCCGGGCCAGGCCAACCCGTCAGCGCTGAACACGCCGCCGCGGAGGCGCCCCGCCACCAGATTGGCGGTCGGTGAGCCGATGAAGCCGGCCACGAAGGTGTCCGCGGGCCTGCGGTAGAGCTCCTCGGGTGTCCCCCTCTGCACGATCCGGCCGGCGTTGAGCACCACCAGCTGGTCGGCGATGGTCATCGCCTCCTCCTGGTCATGAGTCACGTACAGGGCGGTGATCCGCAATTCTTGCTGCAGGCGCCGGATTTCAGAGCGCAGCTCCACCCGCAGCTTCGCGTCCAGGTTGCTCAGCGGCTCGTCGAACAGGAACACCGACGGCGTCCGCACCAACGCGCGTGCGATCGCGACCCGCTGCTGCTGCCCACCGGAGAGCTGACGTGGCTTGCGGTCGAGCAGTGGCGTGATGCCGACTCGATCGGCGGCCTCGCGGGCACGCTTCGCCGCCTCGGCCTTCCCCACGCCGGCGTTGCGTAACGGGAACGCGATGTTGCCTGCCACGCTCAGATGCGGGTACAGCGCGTAGTTCTGGAAGACCATCGCCACATCGCGTTCCCGGGGTGTCGCCGAGGTGACGTCGCTACCGCCGATGCGCACCGCTCCCCGGTCGGGCGGTTCCAGTCCGGCGACGATCCGCAACGTCGTGGACTTCCCGCACCCGGACGGCCCGACGAGCACGGTCAGCGATCCGTCTGCCAGGGTCAGACTGAGATCGTCGACTACGGTGTTGCCGTCGAAAGACTTTGCAATGCCCGCGAGTTCGACGGTTGTCACTTCGTCGCACCCGTGGTCAGCCCGCC
>JAOPWF010000798.1 GCA_025965815.1 Mycobacterium sp. | reverse complement strand
ACCGCTGCGGCCGCCGATGAGCTCACCGCGCCGGACCGGCAGGTCGCCCGGCTCGCCGCCGACGGGCTCTCGAATCACGAGATCGAAAATTTCTCGTGGCGTTCCGCACCGGGGATCAACTCACCCTCGGCGAAGGTGGAGCTGACCATATGCGCAACAGCATGGACTCGTGCGTCGTGGGGGGGTAGGGGGCTGCTGAAAGCGGAGATCCAGTCGATCGATGGTGCCGATTTGCACATGTAGACATCCCAGGGCTGTAACTTGTCAAGCGGCTTGGGTGATTTGGCGGTGTGCCCAGGCGGAGTGTTCGCTGTAGGCGGTGTGGTGGCGTAGGCAGCCGTGCAGGTTGCCGACGAGTCGGTTTCCTAGGGCGCGTAGGGCTTGGTGGTGCAGGTCGCCGGCGGCGCGGTGTTGGTCGTAGAAGGCGCGCGCTCCGGGGCTCGTGGACAGGGCGCAGAGGGCCCAGTGGTCGACGGCGTCGTAGAGACGCCGGTTACGGACGTGTCGTGCTAGCACGGCGCTTTTCTTGCCCGAGGCGACCGTCAACGGTGATGTTCCGGCGTAGTTTTTGCGAGACTTGGCGGTGGTGTAACGGTCGGGGTCGTCCCCGAGTTCACCGAGCACCCGGGCGCCGAGGATGACACCAAGTCCTGGCAGGGAACGGTAGATGTCGGCGTCCGGGTGCGCTTCAAAATGTGTCGCCAGTTCGGCTTCGAGGTCGGCGATTTGGCGGTTCAGTTCGATGATGATGCCGACCGCGGCCCGAGTGGTCGCGGCGAATGCGGCGGTGACCGCGGCCGGCGCGGCGAGCTGCTCGGTGCGCAGCACTGCTGCGATCTCTTGGGCCCGGGTATCGAGGTTGCGTTGTCGCCCAGCGCGTTTGAGGGCTGACCGGATCTTGGCCAGGCTCAAGTGCGCGGCTTCTTGGGGGAGGGAGCGCGGCCCAGAACGGCCAGGGCATCGCGGTCGTGCAGGTCGTCGAACGCCTCCAGCGCGCCCGGGTAGTACTCGCGCAGTGCCGAGCGCAGTGCGTTGGTGTGCCGGGGCTGATATGGGGGCGAATTTGTCAAGTGGGTAGGTGAAAGCCGCCCCGGCGAAGGTCGCCGGGGCTGGCTTTCGTTTGGCTGCCCGGGTTGGCGGTGCTGACGGTCGTTGCTCACGACGATGGTGTCAGGCTTGGTTCAGCTGCGGCCGGAGGCGCGATGTTGGAGGCGATGCTGCGGGGCGACGTCCATGGCGTCCCACCGGAATACACAATGCCCTGGCGCAGAAGCAGTTTCGACAATCGATGCCGGACCCGCATTAGATCAGCGCGGGCATCGTCGCGGGCCCGCACCAGATCACGCAACCCCGAGACCAACCGCAGATGCGCCGCACCGACCAAATCAGACTGCCGCAAACCACCCTCCACCGACTTCGGATCGACCCCTTCCCAAAAAACGAGTACTCGCCTACTCGCGCCGCCGCGAACAGACCCCGACACACTGACCTAAGTCAAAACAGGGTCAGGGGTGGCTAATGGCGAAGCTCGGTGAGCATGCGGTCGTTCTCGGGGCCAGCATGGGTGGTCTGCTGGCGGCGCGGGTGCTGGCCGACGTCTACGAGACGGTCACCGTCGTGGAGCGAGATGAGCTGCCCGAGACCGCCGCCAATCGGCGCGGGGTTCCCCACGGCCGCCATGTCCATCTGTTGCTGGGGCGTGGCTCCCAAGTCTTGGGCGAGCTTTTCCCAGGGTTCCTTGACGAACTCGTCGCAGCCGGAACCCCCGTCTTCGACGACGGCGATTTGTCCAAACTGTACTGGAGCAATGGCGGACACTTATTCCCACGCTCGGGTCAATTCAAAGACATCGAGTCGCTCTTGTTTCCGAGCCGACCATTTTTGGAGTCTCATGTTCGGCGACGGCTGCGAGCCGTTGCGAACGTCACGATGATGGAGGGCCATGACGTCGTTGAACCCACGTCGACGGCGACGCGGGATCGTGTCACCGGCGCCCTCGTCCGGGCTCGCCCCGACGGAAGCGAACGGATGTTGGAGGCGGATCTAGTCGTGGATGCGATGGGCCGGGGCGCGCGCACACCGGCCTTCTTGGAGAGCCTCGGCTATGGTCGTCCGGTCGAAGACCATGTTGGCATGCGTCTGGTGTATTCCAGCCAGCTGCTGCGGCTTCCGCCCGGCATGCTGCACGAAATGATGGTCATCATCGGTCCCGTCCCGGGTCGCCCCACCGGCATGGCGCTATTCGGCAACGAGAACAACACCTGGATGTTCAGCGTTTTCGGGATGGTGGGCCGCGAACCGCCCGGCGAGCTCGCCGAGATGCTGGCATTCGTTGAGGAATTCGCCCCCGCGCATGTGCTGGCGGCGATACGTGCCGCCGAGCCACTCGCTGAGGTAGCCCGCCATCGGATGCCGTCGAGTCAGTGGCGGCGCTACGACAAGATGCGGCGGTTTCCGGCCGGTCTGCTGGTGTTCGGCGACGCGATCTGCAGCTTCAATCCCATCTACGGCCAGGGAATGACGGTGGCCGCACTCGAAGCGTTGGCACTCCAACGTTGTTTACGCCGCGGCGAGGATGGCCTGGCGCGGCGCTATTTCCAAGCCACCGCGAAAGCCGTCGGCATGGCCTGGCAGTTGGCGGCCGGCGGGGATCTCAGTCTGCCCGAGGTCGAGGGGCTCCGACCGCTGCCGGTGCGCATCGCCAACAAGTATGTGGATCGGGTACTGGCCGCCGCTGAGTCCGATACCGTTGTGGCCGAACAGTTCTCGAGGGTCAGTACGCTCATCGACCCGCCAGCCCGCCTGTTCCACCCCGCAGTAATCGCCCGTGTCGCCACGATCAACCTCCGCCGCCGGCAACACGATCACGCAGCCACGGAAACCGCAGCGGCTCGGTAACACACAGGCAGTTGGGAACCGCTATCCGCGAAGCGTCCGCGGTCTAGAAGCTTCCCCGGGCGAACTCCGCGCTAACGCGAGCCAACTTCGCGACGTACACGTATCAGGCGACCTGCAGTTCGTCACCCATCTGATGCAAATTTCCGAGGGTTGGTATACAGCGACGTCGTGCTGGCATGGTCGTGGCCCATCTGGTGCTGGACGAACTTGGGATCCCAACCGTCTTCGATCAAATGGGTGGCATACAAGCGGCGCAGCGAATGCAGATCCAATCCATCTGGCAACTCAAGATCCCGACAATAGCGACGGAACCGGCGCAACAGCGTGTTCTCGGGACCAACGCGCCTCGTTCACTGGGGAACAGATCAAGCCCGTCGGCCATACATGCCCTGCCGTGGGCGAGCCAGTCCGTGATCACTTCGGGAGTCCACTTGAACACCGTGAGGACAAACGGTGGTGCCGGCGAACGTGGCCTATCCCACCGATTCGGGGTTGCTGGCCAAGGCGGTGCGGCGGATCGCGGCGACCTCTGGGCGGATCCAGGCCGCCGGCGGCGCGGTGCGAACCCGGGTCCGCGACCGGTCGCGCGCGGCGGGCAAGCGGGCCCACGCGGTCGCGTCGAAACTGCGCTCTCGCGCCGCCTTGGGCCGCGACGAGGCCACCGCCGCGGTGCTCAAGAGCACCGGTGAGCTGGCCGCAGTGGCTCAGACCGCGGCCCGCGATGCCGAACGGCTGCTGGTCAACGCCCAACGGGCGGTGCGCCGGGCCACGGCCAAGGCCGCCGAGCTGCGCGCTCGCGGTGAGCGCGACGCGGCGGCGCGGCGGCGCCGTGGCCGGCTCGTGCGTGCGGTCAACGACCTACAGAAACTGGTGGCCGCGACCCGCCAGATCGCCGCGCAGAACCGGCAACGGGTGTCCGGACAGATCCCCGACGGCGCCACCCGCCGGGTCAGCCTGCACGACGGCGATGCGCGCCGATCGCCAAAGGCCGCCTCGGTAAACCGGTCCGAATTCGGCCACCAGGCCCAGATCACCGACAACGACGACGACGACGACGACGGGATCGTGCTCGACCACACCGTCGAGGTGGGCAACCCGGCCGACGCCCCGCAACTGGCGCCGGCGGTCGCGCGGGTCACCAAGCGAACCGGGGGCGCGCCAGGCACCGTCACCGCCGACCGCGGCTACGGCGAGAAACGTGTCGATGACGCCCTGCACGACCTCGGCGTGCGCACGGTCGTGATACCCCGCAAAAGGCAAACCTTCCCAGGCCCGGCGAGCCGAGGAACACCGGCCAGCCTTCCGGCGAACAATCAAGTGGCGCATCGGAAGTGATGGCCGCACCAGCACCCTCAAGCGTGGCTACGGCTGGGATCGCACCCGCATCGACGGCACCGAAGGCCCCCGAATCTGGACCGGACACGGCGTCCTGACCCACAACCTCATCAAGATCAGTGCCCTCGCCGCATGATCGACAGCGCCCAAGCCACATTCATGCGCCAAACTGGGCACGCCCGGCACAGCCACTCGGCACAGGCCCGACTATTTCAGGTCGAAGTAGCTAACGGCCGGCCGAATCGAACACGGCGAGTTGCCGGTAGGACTAGGCCCACTAGCCCGATTGGTGTGGCGCGCTACACTGGAGGCCGTGAAGACCGTTACCAGCACCGAGGCCAAGACCAAGCTCAACGCCCTCCTGGCCGAGGTTGAGCGCACCGGCGAATCGGTCACCATCACCAACCACGGCCGTGCGGTGGCTGTGCTGATACCGGCCCGACAACGTCCGCGCAGGTTCGGCCAACTCCCGGCACTCGCCGTGCCCGACACCTTCGACGATCCGCTTCCGGACACGGAAATCGCTGCTTGGGAAGGTGATTCGTGACAGCGAACGTATCGATTCCCCTCGCGATCCTGCTCGACACCAATGCCCTGCTGTGGCTGGTGAGTTCACCGGAGAAGATCTCCCCCGCCGCCCGCGACGCGCTCGCCGACCCCAACACTGAACTGCGTGTCTCGGCGGCATCGGCCTGGGAGATCGCGATCAAGACACGACTGGGAC
The DNA here is from genome assembly GCA_025965815.1 of Mycobacterium sp. Classification (GTDB taxonomy): domain Bacteria; phylum Actinomycetota; class Actinomycetes; order Mycobacteriales; family Mycobacteriaceae; genus Mycobacterium. Next base: position 12,188 of record JAOPWF010000798.1, on the reverse strand, counting down.
GCCTCGACGGAGATCCGCTGCTGTCGGCGTGGTCGGACATCATTGGTGACATGCGCGCCTCCGAACTGCCGATCGAATCCGGCGACGCGATACTGGCCGGCCGGTTGCCCTGGGAACACAAGGACCCGTTCGATCGGGTGATCGTGGCCCAGGCCGCCCGCCGGAATCTGATTATCGCCACACGCGACGCTCAGGTTCTCGAAGCCGCCCTTACGCCTACGCTGAAAATCTAAGTGGGAGAACATACGTCGTTATCGAGCAACGACCAACCGCCAGCTCCCCGCGCCCGGCCGGTGTCCTGTTGCAGGACGCTATTCAGGCACTCACAGCCGCCGCCCACCTCGGCGGAGACTGGGCCGAGTTCGTCACCCAGGCCCTGGCCCGGGCGGCGGCCAACATCGGAGACACCGAGACGGTCCTGTCCGGCCGAACCGGTCATGTCAATAGGTCCGGCAGGTTTGTATCGTTGCCTCATCCGGAAAGGTCCGCGTGGGTGCGGGGTGTACCTGCGGTTTGCCGGTGGGTTGGTTCTTGGCGGTGGCCAGGGTGAGTAACTCGTCGTAGAGGGCCTGGATCTGGCGCTGCACGGCGGCCGGGTTGAACGAGCGGCGCGTCGAGGTCAGCCGTCTGGGCAGCGCTTTGATGTCTGGGTGGGCGACGGCCCGCGCGTACGGGGTGCACGCGCGGTCGTATTTCTTGGTGACCGTCGCGCCTTCGCGGACCTTGGACACAGTTTTTGCTGCGGGTAGAAGTGGTTGCCGATCAGCGCTCGTCGTTCTCTGCGCCTTGTTGCGCACGCCGAGCACGCCAAGCTCATCGAGTTTTACCGTGAACACGACATCAAGGGTGCGATCAACATGACCATTCAGCACCTGCGCGCAACGCTGGCCGACATCGAAGAGGCTCACCAGAAGAATCTGCTCTGAGCTGGCCCGCGGCCGCGGCTGACCCTCAGAAGACCGCGCCGACTGAATGTTTGGCGCCCTGATGGCGTTAAGCATCACTGATGACGGTGACGCCGCGATGGGGACGCGACCGGCATGGCGCCCTGGACCGTACGGATGCCGAGCTTGCACGAACCGGTCGAGGACTTCGAGCATCTCACCCATCAGGCGGTGGTGTCTTTCCCGGCCTCACGCCGGCTCCCGTTGCGATGTCCACATCGAGGGCGAACTCCTGCGGTTCTGGATCGACAACGACCTCGTCAAGACCGCGCACGAACCAGCAGCGGCGAGGTAAGAAACAAGCGCGCCTTGCGCACCCGCGACAAGGCCTAACCACAACCAGAGCGTCAAGGATCAACCGACACCGAACAGGGCGACCCTTAACCCGGCCGGGGCACAACAGACGTAAGCTATGGCTAAGGGGTCGGGAGTGCGTCACACAATTGCCGCATGGTTCGGATGCGGAAGGCGGGTGCGGCGTGGACGGCAATGTCGGAGGTCAAGGACCAGATCCTTCCCGGCGCCACGATCACGGCGCATATCCCGGCCACCGGCCCGACGGCGGTCCGCTGTTCACCGGCATCGGCGCGGTCTGCGAGACCGCCGCTCGACTGGCTGGTGCGGACGGCGCGGCGGTGGCGGTCTTGACGGCGTCGACTCGGGTCCGCGAACTGGTATACGCGACCGACGCAATCTCACAACAGATAGACGAGCTGCAGTTCACCGTCGGCGAAGGGCCATGTCTGGACGCCTACCTGCACGATCGGCCGGAGCTGTACCCGGATCTGGATGCCCCCGATGTTCTCTCACAATGGCCGGCCTTTTGCGTCGACGCGGTGAACCTGGGCGCGCGGGCGGTGTTTGCGTTCCCGGTGCCCGGCCAACAACGGCCGCTGGGTGTGCTGGAGTTGTACCGGCGCACTGTCGGTGGGCTCGCTGACCGCGAAAAGGACTCCGCCATGGTGTGTGCGAAGGCGGTGGGCAAGACGCTGCTGGCGAACTGGGAAAGCCACGCAACACATTCCATTAGCACCGAGAGCGCGATCGACACAGCGGCGGTGTCCGGAGCGGGCTTCCGAGAGCCCACCGATCCGTTCACCCGTTCCCAGGTGTATGTGGCGGCGGGCATGGTTGCCGTGCAGTTGGCCGTCTCGGCCGAAGAGGCCCTGGATCGCTTGCGCGCCTACTCCTATGCCCGTGGCCTGTCCGTCACCGCGGTGGCGGCCGACATTGTCGCGCGCCGTTTGTCGCTGAGGGACCAGCGCGACGATGTGAGGGGCGTGTGAGGACGATGACTGACTACGGTGGGCGACTCGGATGAATACCGCCCGCACCCGGCTGGCGATCGCCGAGCTCACCACCACGATGACAACCGATTTCGATCTGCCGACGCTGCTCGACTCGGTGGCCGAGCATGCACGGATCTGTTTCGACGCTTTCTCGGCAGTGGTGGCGCTGGTAGATACTCGGCACACGACCGGCGAGGCCGGAATTCAGATCGTCGCCGAGGCACTGCCCGAAGGGGTGAACGCGGATCTCAGCTTCTATACCACCGGGCCCGGGCTCGACAGTGCCCGTGATGGCGCTGTCACGATGGTCATCGATTTGGAAGATGCCGAGGACACCCGCTGGCCGCGGTACCGGCACTACGCCGTCAGTGCGGGACTGCGCGGTATGCGAGCGTTTCCGGTTACGGCCCTGGGAGTTCCACTCGGGTCGGTGATCGTTCACACCGCCGACCCGTGGGGTTATTCACGTCCCAACGAGTTCGGCCAGGTGCTGGCGAACCTCACAGCTATTGCGTTGTCCAGTAGCGGTGCCGACGGTCGCCGTGCCGACACCGCCGAGACCGTGGACTCTGTTCTTCAGGGCACCATCGCGATCGCCACCGCCACTGGCATCCTCGCCGAGTCGCTCAATCTCGAGGTCGGCGAAGCCCGGTTGCGCCTCATACGGCTGGCCCGTGCACACGACGTGACCGCGACCGCGCACGCCCGCGCGATCATCGAGGCGCAGAACGCTAATCCGCGAGATCCCGGCGCCGCCGGTGTCTTCGACCCGCCGCCGGATCTGGTGCCACCCCGGCACATTGACACGTAAAGTCTGACCGGATCATGGCGAACAACCGAAGAAAGTACGACGAGGCGATCCGCATCGGCGTCGTGGAGCTGACCCGGAACTTCGCCGAGAGCACAGGTCTGGAAGGCACGCTGGCCGGCGTGACCGCCGCCGCGGTCGAATTCATTGACGGCGTGGACTATGCGGACATCCTGCTCATCGACGGCGACCGGTTCCGCTCGGTGACACCCACGTCACCAGTGGCTACCCAACTCGACGACGCACAGCAACAGTTCGGTGAGGGCCCCTGCCTGGCGGCCGCCACTGAAGATGCCGTGATCCGCTGCACCGACCTACGCACTGACGCCCGCTGGCCCAGGTTCGCCGCCGCCGCGGTGGACGCCGGCGTGCACAGCATGCTGTCCTTCCAGCTCTACACTCACCACAGCGGCGCCGGAGCGTTGAACCTGTTCGGTCGCACCGCTAACAATTACGACACCGAATCCGAGGCGATCGGCGCCATCCTCGCCACCCACGCGGCGGTAGCGCTGATCGCCGACGACAAACAACAGCAGTTCGAATCCGCACTGGCCAGTCGAGATCTGATCGGTCAGGCCAAGGGCATGGTGATGGAACGTTTCCGCATCGACGCCGTGAGCGCCTTCGAAGTGATCGCCGGTTTGTCGCAAAAGACCAACACGCCGGTCCGGGTGATCGCGGAGCAGATCGTCAACCGTCAGCCGGAGTGACGTCGTCCCTGGTGTCGATCACCTGCTGAGCGATGCCGACGAGTGGGGTGTTGCTGGTTTGGGACAACTCACGAAGCAAGTCAAAAGCACGCACCGCATCGACATTGAAGCGCTCCATGATGATCCCCTTGGCCTGGCCGATGAGATCCCTGGTGGTCAGCGCGGACTGGAGTTGCTCACCGTGGCGGCTCGACAGTATCGCGGCGGCGGCGTGCGCGGCGAGCACCGAACCGATCGCCTCGGACTCCGAGTCGAACACATTCGGTTTGAAAGCGAACAGGTTCAGTGCACCGGCCGTCTGGCCGCTGGTGTAGAGCTTGAACGACAGGCCGCTGTGGATGCCCAGCTCCATGGCGGCGTGGGTGTAGCGCGGCCAGCGAGTCTCGATTGTGAAATCGTCACTGCGCACGATCAACTCGTCGACGGCGGCCTCGACACACGGGCCTTCCTGGAATTTTTCCTGCAACGCATCGAGTTGACCAGCCAGATCGGATGTCGGACCGTGCGTTTCGAACTTCCCACCCTTCGCGATGAACAACACACCGGCCTCGTCCACCCCGGGAATCAGCTCTTTGGCGGCGGCCGTCACGCTTTCCAGCACGTCCTCGACGGAGCGCGGCCCGGCGACCGCACGCGCGAGTTCGGCCATCTTCACCGCGAGTTGGTGGGGGCTCGGTTCCGTGTTCATGCGGCCACCCCTTTCCATTGCCTGTTAGCGCCAGTGTCCCCAAGACTTCGTCCCCCGACAACAGACGGTATCCCGTTGACACCGCAACGTGTGAAGACGTTTGCGCTTTACCGGGTCGGGTACTGCTCGAGTAGGCGCAGGTGATGGTCGACCACCGCGTGCGCTGAGGTCTCGTCGGTTCAGACCGCGAGCTGACGGGGCCGCCCTAACTTCCGGCCAGTCAGTGCCCGAGCGAAGCGCCGATGCGCCGCAGAAACGGCTCCACCGCAGCCAAAAACCCGTCCGGATCGGACGAGAACACGACATGACCGGTGTCGAGCACCTCGAACTGCGACCCCGGTATCGCGGCGTGGGTGGCACGCCCGATGCGCAACGACAGCGTCGGATCCTTCGAGCCCCACACGATGAGCGTCGGCGTGACGATGCCCCGGGCGCAGCCCCGCAGGTCATACTCCGGGTCTGCGAAGCTGCGCCACAACGACGCCGCCGTGGCCACCCCGGCCGGTGTGCGGGCCCGCGCGACGGCACCGCTGACGATGAGTCGGTCACTCGGAGTCCGCGCCTTCATGTAGGCGGGGACGAACTGGGGCAACACTCGGCGGGCGATGGCCGGAGTGCCCATGAGCCGGCAAAACGCGCTGGTGAACCACGTCCACGGCACGAATCCACCGGCGTTGACCAGTACCAGGCCCGCGACGGCGTGCGGCCGGGTGATGGCGAGGCGGGCGCCGGCCGATCCGCCGACCGAGTTGCCGATGATGACCGGGTCCTGCAGGGCCAGGCCGTCGACGACGTCCTCGAGCACGTCGGCCAACAGTGGACCGGTGATGGCCTCCGCAGGATCCGACTCGCCGTGACCCGGCCAGTCGACCGCGATAACCCGGTTTCGCGGGGCCAGCCGGTCAATGATGGGGTCGAAATCGTGCCTGTCGTGCAGCGTCGCGTGCAGTAGGACGATCGGACGGCCCGACCCGACATCGGTGTAGGCGACGTCGCCGGTGCGTACTCGCAGTGCGGGCATCGCCGCTCCTTTTCATTGACCGTCCGGTCGGTCAACTGTAGCAGCGGGGCCTAGGCTGCTGCAGATGAGCACCAGGCGGGAGTCGGCTGCTCGCACCCGGATGTCACTCATCGACGCGGGTCTACGGCTGGCCGAACGAACCGGGCTGAGCGGCCTGAGTATCAACCTGCTTGTCGAGGAAGCCCAGGTATCCAAGGGGACCTTCTTCCACCACTTCGGCGACCGCTCGTCCTACGTCCTGGCGCTGCACCGCGAATTTCACGAGAGGCTGCTGACTGAGATCGACAATGCGATCAGCGGCCTCGAACCCGGCCGGCGGCGGCTGATCACCGCGGCGACGACCTACCTGGACGGCTGCCTGCGCGACCGGGGCGTGCGGGCCCTGTTGCTGGAGGCGCGGGCCGACCCATTGATCGCCCACGAGATCAGTGCGCGTAATGCGAGCAGTGCCAACCTGATCGAGACCGACTTCGCGGCAATGGGCTGGCCGCACCCGAACGAGAGTGCACAGCTGTGGGTGGGCATGACGGCCGAGGCCGCCCTGATCGAACTCAAGTCGGGTCGGCGCAGCGAGGCGGTCCGCGCCGCACTGGGACGCTTCACCGAGTCCTAACCGGCGCCCGAGAACCCGCCGGGCGGAGTAGTTTGCGATCAGCGGCCCGCAAGGATGCGGAGAGGAAACCCGGCATGAGCAGCTCGACCAACGTCTGGATTCTGGGCGGCTACCAGACGAGTGTCAGGTGGACGGCGCGAGGAAGTTCGGCACGCTGAACTTCGGTGGCAGCACCGCCACCACCGTCAGCTTCGTTGTCTCCGGCCCGAGAATCTAGCCGTGGAGGTGTCGCATGGACGTTGAGATCGTCGGCAAGTTCTTGTCGACCCTGCCCGAAGAGGACGACCATCCCTACCGCACCGGTCCGTGGCGGCCGCAGACGACAGAGTGGCGGGCCGACGACCTCACCGTGGTCGATGGTGAGATCCCCAGAGACCTCGACGGCGTGTATCTGCGCAACACCGAGAATCCGCTGCACCCGTCGCTGAAGGCGTATCACCCGTTCGACGGCGACGGCATGGTGCATGTCGTAGGCTTCCGCGACGGAAAGGCGTTCTACCGCAACCGGTTTGTCCAGACCGATGGGTTCCTGGCCGAGAACGAGGCGGGTGGCCCGTTGTGGGCGGGCCTGGCGGAGCCGCCGGCGATGTCGCCACGCGACGAGGGCTGGGGCGCTCGCGGACGGATGAAGGACGCGTCCAGCACCGACGTCATCGTGCACCGCGGCGCTGCGCTCACCAGCTTCTACCAGTGCGGGGATCTCTACCGCGTCGACCCGTACTCCGCACAGACGCTCGGCAAACAGACTTGGAACGGACGTTTCCCCTTCGACTGGGGGGTGTCCGCGCACCCCAAGGTTGACAACAAGACCGGTGAGTTGCTGTTCTTCAACTACAGCAAGCAGGCCCCGTATATGCAGTACGGGGTGGTGGACGACAACAACGACCTGGCCCACTACGTCGATATCCCGCTACCCGGACCCCGACTCCCGCACGACATGGCGTTCACCGAGAACTACACCATCCTCAACGACTTCCCGCTGTTCTGGGACCCCGAGTTGCTCAAGCGCGACGCCCACGTCGCACGTTTCCACCGGGACATGCCGTCCCGCTTCGCCGTCATCCCCCGCCGCGGGCAGACGGCGGACATCCAGTGGTTCGAGGCGGAGTCGACGTTCGTCCTGCACTTCACCAACGCCTACGAGCAGGGCGACGAGATCGTCCTGGACGGCTTCTTCCAGGGCGCCCCCGAACCCGCCGACAACGGCCAGGGCGACAAGTGGCAGCGGACATTCCGGTTCCTGGCACTGGACCGCATGCAGGCGCGACTGCACCGCTGGCGGCTGAACCTGGTGACCGGGCGGGTTTCCGAAGAACAACTGAGCGACAGCATCACCGAGTTCGGCATGATCAACGCGGGCCACGCCGGCGCGAAGTACCGGTACGCCTACGCGGCCAGCGGGAAGCCGGGGTGGTTCCTGTTCGACGGACTGGTGAAGCATGATCTCGCAACCGGCGCCGAGGAGCGGTACGCCTTCGAGGACGGCGTCTACGGAAGCGAGACCGCGATGGCACCCAGGTCGAATGTCGCCGGCCCGGCGGCTCCGGGCGCCGACAGCACCGCCGAGGACGACGGCTACCTGGTGACCCTGACCACGGACATGAATGCCGAAGCCTCGTACTGTTTGGTCTTCGACGCCGCCCGGGTCGCCGACGGGCCGGTCTGCAAACTGGCGCTGCCCGAGCGGATCTCGAGTGGCACCCACTGCACCTGGGCGCCCGGATCGGAACTGCGCCGCTGGCACACCGCCGACTCCGCCGCTTCCGCCGTGGGGCTGTAGCGGCTCTTCTACCCGCGGGTGTCAAGTGCCGGTGTGCTGTGCACAGTGATTGACCGGCCCCCAGAGTGGGCAGACACTGAGGAGAAGGATCCGGGAGGTGGATTGACATGCTTCGTTTTGACCCGTTCAGTGAGTCCGAAGCGGTGTCCCGCGGCCTAACCAGCCAAACGGGACCCAATCGCAGTCCCCCGTTCATGCCGATGGACCTTTACCAGGTCGACGACCACTACGTGATCACCGCCGACCTGCCCGGCGTCGATCCCGGATCGGTGGATCTCAGCGTCGAGAACGGAACCCTCACCCTGACCGCTCATCGATCCGCACGTTCGGAGGACTCGGCGCGGTGGCTGGCGAGCGAGCGATTCTTCGGCACCTATCGCCGTCAACTGTCCCTCGGCGAGGAAATCGACAGTGCGGCCATCACGGCGACCTACGACAACGGCGTGCTCACCGTGACCATCCCGGTCGCCGAGCGTGCCAAGCCGCGGCGCATCGAGGTGGCCGACGGCGACGCAACCAGATCCACCGATTCCGATTAGCTTCAAGTGCTTGAGGATCTCGGCTACGACGTGACCTGGCACTAGCGGTTGCGGTCAAGCTGGAAAACCAGGTTTGCGCGCACCGCGGGCCACTCGATGTCAAGTATCGAGTAGACCATGGTGTCCCTGCGGGACCCGTCGGGCAGCACCTGGTGGCTGCGCAGCACTCCGTCGAGTTTGGCGCCCAACCGCTCGATGGCGGTCCGGCTGGTGACGTTGAAGAAGTGGGTACGGAACTCGACCGCGACGCAGCCCAGCGTCTCGAAGGCGTGGCTGAGCATCAGCAGCTTGGTCTCCGAGTTGACCCCGGTGCGCCGCGCCGAGCCCGAATACCAGGTGTGCCCGATCTCGAGCCGGCGGTTGGCGGCATCCACATGAAAGAAGCTGGACGATCCCACCACCGTGCCGTCCAGGCGGCGCACCAGATAGGTGACCCCCTCGTCGCCGGCCTGGATCGCCAGCAGCCGCTCCACCCAGCGCGCCGCCGTGTCGGGCGACGGCGCATTCGTATACCAGAGGGTGCCGCCGTCACCGTCGGCGGCGGCCGCCGCGATCTCCGGAATGTGCTCCGGGGACAGTGGTTCCAGTGACACCCACCGACTCCCGGTCAATGTCACCGGTTCGACGAATCTGCTCACAGCCGCTGCCGCGAGGACGACCAGGACGCCAGCAGCGACCACACCGAGAACACCACCGCCGCCATCGCGCCTCCGGCGCCGATATAGAGCCCGTATGCGGCCGACACCGGAGGATGCACGTTGAGGTGGTAGTACCACACCGTCAGCACCACCAGCAGTGACGAAATCACCAGGGCGGCAATCGATGCCATCCGCGCTGAGAGGCCACGGGCGGCCATCGCGCCTGCCACGATCAACGCCGACGCCAGCAGCACGATCAGCTGCCCGGCGCCGAACCGCGGCGGCAGCACCAGGTTGCCGACGGTTCCGCCGATGGCACTGGCATGACCGCCGCCGTCGACCCTGGTCGTCAGCCACGGCAACCACGCGCTCACGGCCAGAACCGCCGCGCACAGGGCGACCAGCCATCCGGGACGCGGGCGGACCATGCTTGTGAGATTAGCCGGTGTGTTGCGCCGTCCACGTCAGCGCGTAGTCGGCCACCTCTTCCCACCCGTCGATGACCGCCATCAGGTGGGGGCGGCCGTGAAAAAGCTTGAAATCCGTGGGCGCAGGTGACCGCCGGTAGCGGTTGAAATTCTCGTACACCATGGATGCCGGCATGACATGGTCCCGGTCGCCGGCGACCAGCAACAGCGGCGGGCGGTCGGGCTTCGTGAAGTCCACCGCAGTCGCCGCCCGCGATTTCGGCCGCACGTCGGCCAATCCCGCCTCAAAGAAGGGTTTCCCGGGCGCGGGGATGGCCAGCTTCGCGTGCCAGCGATCGGACTCCTTGCGCGACAACGTATTGGCGAAAGCGTAATGAAAATGGCGGGCGGTGATGTGCACCTTGCGGCGGGCATTCGCGGGATTGCGAATGACCGGCCAGGTGGCTCGCAACACTGACGGCTTCAACCGCAACACACCGCGGGGCTTTGATGGCTGGAGCGCGACGCCCGCACGACCCAGACCACGATCGAGCAGTATCTGAGTGATCAAGCCGCCCATTGAATGGCCGATGACGATCGGTGGCTCGGGCAGCGCGCGCACGAACGCGTCGAAGTGATTCGCGATCTCGACGACGCCGATGTCGGCGGGCGCCTTCGTGCGGTCGAGTTTCTCGTCCAGTTCCGAAACACCCGGCCACGCCGGGGCATGCACGATGTGTCCCGCGGCGGTGTAGCGGTCGATCCACGGCCGCCAACTGTGCGGGGACATCCACGGGCCGTGGATCAGCACGACGGGTGGGCGGTTCGGAGTGCTCATCGCCTCTAGTGTGGAACTTCCTAGGAACGCGAGGGCGGTATTGCGATGACTGAACTTCCCGACTGGGCTCAGCGGCTCGACCTGTCACCCCACCCCGAGGGCGGCTGGTTCCGCGAAACCTGGCGCAGTGAGCTGACGGTGGGTCAGTCGGCGCTGCCCCCCGACTACACCGGCCCGCGCAGTGCCGGTACCGCCATCCTGTTCCTACTGATGCCCGGCCAGCAGTCGGCCTGGCACACGGTGCGCAGCTCCGAACTGTGGCTGCATCACCGGGGCAGCCCGCTGCTCCTGGAAATCGGCCGCGAACAGTCCACGGCCAGAACACATCTGCTCGGTTCGGATATCGCCGCAGGCGAGCAGCCCCAGCTCGTGGTCCCGCCCGGTTACTGGCAGCGCGCCCGCCCGAACGGTGACGAGCCCAGCCTGGTGAGCTGTGTGGTGGTGCCGGGCTTCGACTTCGCAGATTTCGCGTTGGCCGCCCCTACTGACTGAGCAGGTCCACCGCGGCGGCGACCAGCGCCGCGTTACCCGGCGCGGTCGAGCCGTCGGGCAGGGCGAGCGTGTCCTCCATGCCGATCCGGGTCTGCAGACCGCGGCGGCCGGCGTGCTCCAACAGCGGCCAGCAGCTGTCATCCAGGCCGTGCAGTAACACCGGCGCCGGGGATCCCACCGCGAGCACCTGGCCGAGCAGATCGTCCGCCGTTGCCACATCACCGTCGGCCTGCAACTCGATCATCACCCGCATGCAGTGCCAGGCAACCTCTGAGCGCGCCCAGGAGTCGGCGGCTTCGGCGTGAAAGATGCCGACCTCGACCCCGAGGCCCTTGCTGAGCAGCAGCTGGGCCAGCTCCTCGGATCCCGGCTCGTGCCAGTTCACCGACGCGAAATCGGGCAGCACCGTCCACGCGTCGACCGCTCGCAACCGCTCGTCGGCGTCGGGCAGCGCCCAGAACCCCGTCGTCACGCCGAGCGGCAACCCGGGAACCGCTTCGCGGACGGCCGACACGGCGGCCGCGACGGTGTCCGGCAGCAGCGAGTCGACGCCGTCGGCGGTCTTGGGATGCATGTGCACCGCCTTGGCGCCGGCTCGGTGCGCCGCGAGCGCCTCGGCGGCCAGCTGATCCGGAGCCACCGGAAGACCCGGGTGCTGGTCCGGTGTGCGGGCGCCGTTGATACATGCCTTGACGTAGATCCTGGGGCTGGCCATGCTCCCATCCTCGCGTCTGGTGGGCCGACACTGCTCGCCGACTCCGACCATCGCTACGGCGGTTTCGGCAGTAACCTGCTCAGGCACCGGGCCTGCAGGTTCTCGGCACCTTCTCGGTCGGCCAGCGCTCGTTCAGGGTGGGTGGTCTCCAGGTGGGGCCGGGCAGCGACCTGGACGGCATGCGGACGGTCGAGTTGTCACCCAGACCTGGGTGATCGCGATCACCAGGGGCAGCGGCGAGGTCACGCTGCACCCGCGCCGCGACAGCCGCCTCACCGCAGGCGATACCGCCTACCTGGTCGGGCCGTACCGGGAACTGCTGGCGACGCTGCGCAAGGGCAGCAGGCCCAGCAGTCCGGCCGCCAATCGTCGGTCAGCCGCGCAGCGACGACAAATTGAACACCGCGCCGGTCGGATCGCCGGCCTGGGCCAACCGGCCATAGGGGGTGTCGTTCGCCGGCTGCAGCACGCTGCCGCCGTTGTCGGTGATCAGCTCCAGCGTCTTGTCGACGTCCTCGGCGCCCAGGTAGAAGAGCCAGCTGGCCGGCACACCATCGGCTAAGAACTTGCTGCCGTCCATCACGCCGAGCAGTTGCTCGCCGTCGAAGAGCGCTACCGCGTAACGGAATTCGTCGGTATCAGAAATCAGTTCGGTCTGCCAACCCAGCACATCGCGGTAGAAGCCCATCGTCGTGCCGAAATCGCG
>JAOPWF010000735.1 GCA_025965815.1 Mycobacterium sp. | reverse complement strand
AACACCGCCGGCTGGGTGTTCACGGAGATGGGACGCCAGCCCTGGATCGTCGTGCCGAATCCCACCGGTGACCAGATGGTCCGGCAGACCGTGCAGCAGGGTGTGTCCGGACACGCTGCCGGCATGGTGCTGTTCTCGCTGGTGACCTTCACCGTGGTTTACGGGGTGCTGGCGGTCATCTGGTTCTGGTTGATCCGGCGCTATGTCGTCCAGGGCCCCCAGGAACACGACTCCGAGCCCGCTCCCCCCGCGCCGCCGGGTGAGGACGAGGTGGCGCCCCTTTCATTCGCCTACTGAGTCCGCATCCAAGGAAAGGAGCTGATCGCAACGGAACTACAGAAATGCTGGTTCCTCCTGATCACCGCGCTCTTTCTCGGCTTCTTTGTTCTGGAGGGCTTCGATTTCGGAGCGGGCATGCTGATGGAACCGTTCGCCCGCCTCGGCAAGGGTGACCCCGAACAGCATCGCCGCACGGTGCTCAACACCATCGGCCCGGTGTGGGACGCCAACGAGGTGTGGCTGATCACCGCCGCCGGGGCGATGTTCGCCGCGTTCCCGCTCTGGTATGCGACCGCGTTCTCCGCGCTCTACCTGCCGCTGCTGGCCATCCTCCTCGGGATGATCCTGCGAGCGGTGTCGATCGAATGGCGCGGCAAGATCGACCACCCGAAGTGGCGGTCGCGGGCCAACATCGGTATCGCGGTCGGGTCCTGGCTGCCCGGAATCCTGTGGGGGGTCGTGTTCGCCGTCCTGGTTCGCGGCCTTCCCGTGGACGCGCAGCGGCACGTTCACCTCGCCATCACCGACGTGGTGAACGCCTACACGGTGTTGGGCGGTCTCGCGACGGGCGGGCTGTTCCTGTTGCACGGTGCGGTGTTCGTGGCACTGAAGACCGACGGCGGGGTGCGCGAGGACGCGTTCCGGTTCGGGGTGTGGCTGTCGTTGCCGGTCACCGCGCTGGTGGCGGCGTTCGGGGTGTGGACACAACTCGCCTACGGCAAAGGCTGGACCTGGACCGTGCTCGCGGTCGCTGTTGGCGCGCTGCTGGTCGCGGTCACACTCGTGTGGGGCGGCGATCACGAAGGATGGGCATTCGTCTGCACGACGATCGGGGTTGCCGGCCTGGTGATTTTGCTTTTCGGCTCGATGTACCCCGATCTCCTTCCGTCGACGCTTGACCCACGCTGGAGCCTCACGATTTTCAACTCCTCGTCAAGCCCCTACACACTGAAGATCATGACCTGGGTGGCGCTGATCTTCGCGCCACTGGTGATCGTGTATCAAGTCTGGGCGTATTGGGTTTTCCGCAAACGCATTTCGGCCAACCGAATACCGGACTCGATCGGTCTGACCGGGCGGGCATCCTGAGTACCGCGCACCGCTCACCCATCGATCCGCGACTCTGGCGGGCATCAACCGCCATGCGCCGCTATCTTTGCGCATCGGTGGCCTGCGGTATCGGGATCGCGGGCGCCACGATCGCCTCGGCTGTGCTGCTCGCTCACATCGTGGCCGCTATCGTCACCGACCCGGCAACCCGTTATGTCGGATACTGGACGCTGCCGCTGTCGATTCTGTTGGCGCTGTGGGCTGTTCGCGCCCTCGTCGGATGGCTGCAGGGCCGGCTCAGCCAGCACAGTGCCAGCGCGGTGATCGCCGACCTGGCCGGCCAGGTGCTGCGGACCGTCACCGCCCTGCCGCCGCGACAGTTGGCCGAGCAGCGCGACACCGCGGCGACGCTGGTCACCCGCGGCCTCGACATCCTGCGGCCCTACTTCACCGCGTATCTGCCCACGCTGTTTCTCGCCGGCATCCTGACCCCCGCGGCGATCTTCGTAATCGCGGCCTACGACATCGAATCCGCCGTCATCGTGATGATCGCGTTGCCGCTGATCCCGGTCTTCATGGTGCTGATCGGCCTGGCGACCGCTGAACGCTCAGCCGCCTCGCTCGCGGCGATGACGACATTGCAGAGCCGCCTGCTGGACCTGGTGGCCGGCATCCCCACGTTGCGGGCGTTGGGCCGCGCCGGCGGGTCAGCACGGCGCGTCGCTGAACTCGGTGCCGCGCATCGGCGTTGCGCCATGGCGACACTGCGTATCGCGTTCCTGTCGGCACTGGTACTGGAATTGCTGGCCACCCTGGGCGTGGCCCTCGTCGCGGTCGGTATCGGGCTGCGGCTGGTGTTCGGCGATATGCCGCTCACGGCCGGGCTCACGGCGCTGCTGTTGGCGCCCGAGGTCTTCTGGCCGCTGCGACGAGTCGGAGCGCAGTTCCACGCCGCCCAGGACGGAAAGGCCGCCGCCGACAGTGCGTTCGAGTTGCTGGACAGCCTGGTCGCCGAGCCGTCCGGGAACCGGGAACTGACCGCATCGGGTGTGACTATCCGGCTCGACCGTCTCAGCGTCGCCGGCCGCGACGGCCTGTTTCCCGAATCGCTGGATGCCGACATCGAGCCGGGTCGGGTCACCGTGCTCACCGGACCCAACGGCTCAGGCAAGAGCACCGCCCTGCAAGCGATCGTCGGGCTGACGCCGCCGACCGCTGGACGCGTCACCGTCGCAGGCATCGACATCGCCGACCTCGACCGCACGTCGTGGTGGCACCAATTGGCCTGGCTCGCACAGCGACCGGTTCTGGTGCCCGGCACGGTCCGACACAATCTCGAACTGTTCGGCCCACTCGCGGATCTGGGCAGCGCGTGCCGGTTGGCGGGTTTCGATGATGTGCTGAGTGACCTCCCGGACGGATTAGGCACCCGCATCGGCCGCGACGGCGTCGGGCTGTCACTCGGTCAACGCCAGCGGCTCGGCCTGGCCCGGGCGCTGGGATCCACGGCGCCGGTGCTGCTGCTCGACGAGCCCACGGCGCATCTGGACGGCCGCAGCGAAGCGCGGGTGCTGGACGCCGTCGCCGCGCGGGCACGTGACGGCGCGACGGTTGTGGTGGTCGGCCATCGGGAGCCCGTCATCGCGATCGCCGATCGTGTCGTACCGGTAGGAGCGCACGAGCATGCCTTCCGCTGATGCACTGGTCACGACCCTGCGCCTGCTGCGACCGCGGCTGTCCCGCCTCCTGCTGGCTGTCGCGCTGGGTGTGTTTTCACTCGCCAGCGCCCTTGCGCTCGCCGGTATCTCGGCGTGGCTTATCACCCGGGCGTGGCAGATGCCGCCCGTGTTGGACCTGTCGGTTGCGGTGGTAGCGGTCCGTGCATTGGGCATCGCCCGTGGGGTGTTCCACTACGGTGAGCGGCTCGCCACTCACGACACCGCCTTGCATGCGGCGGCGACCGCGCGCGAAGGGCTCTACGCTCGGCTGGCTGACGGCCGGACCGACACCGCGGTGCGGTTGCCCAGCGGGGAACTGTTGACCCGCGTCGGCGCCGACGTGGACGAACTGTCCGACGTGCTGGTGCGCGCCGT
Source organism: Mycobacterium sp. (assembly GCA_025965815.1). GTDB lineage: Bacteria > Actinomycetota > Actinomycetes > Mycobacteriales > Mycobacteriaceae > Mycobacterium. The sequence goes on along the minus strand of JAOPWF010000735.1, from coordinate 11,707 downwards.
GCTGCCGATCTCGGTCGCCGCCGTACTCTCGGTCGCCGCCACGACGGTCGTAGGCGCCATCTCCCCCGTCGCCGCAGCGGTGCTGGCCGTCTGCTTGCTCGTCGCAGGGGTGCTCGCGCCGTGGCTGGCATCGCATGCCGTGCGGGCCGCCGAATCCGCCGCCGCGGAACACCATTTCGAACGCGACGCCGCGACGATGCTGGCCCTCGAACACGCCCCGGAACTACGCGTGAGTGGTCGGCTAGCCGATGTGATCGCGGAATCCGGGCGTCGGCAGCGGGATTGGGGACACATGTATGACAGGGTCGCCCGCCCGGCCGCCCTGGCCTCCGCGGTACCGATCGTTAGTGTCGGCATCAGCGTCCTCGCAGCGATCATCGCCGGCGTCGGCCTGTCGTCCGCGGTTGCGCCCACCACCGTGGCGGTGCTGATGCTGTTGCCGCTGTCCGCATTTGAGGCAACTACGTCGCTACCGGGCGCGGCGGTGCAGCTCACCCGCTCACGAATGGCGGCCGGTCGGCTTCGCGATCTCACCGGGCCGGATTCGACACCCCTGAGCAAGGGGCCGATCTCAGTGCCGGCGTTCGGGGGTCGGTTGGCAGCCACCGATCTGATGTACGGTCGCTCACTGCAACCAATGGTTGGGCCGGTCAACCTGACGCTGAAACCCGGAGCCCGCCTCGCCGTCACCGGAGCGAGTGGATCCGGCAAGACGACACTGCTGATGACACTCGCCGGTCTACTGCCTCCCCAGGCGGGCGGCGTGAGCCTGACCAACACACCGCTCGACGGATTCGACAGCAACCAGTTACCCAGTGCCATAGCGTTTTTCGCCGAGGACGCGCACGTCTTCGCGACGACGGTACGGGATAATCTTCTGGTGGCTCGCGGTGACGCCACCGACGTCGATCTTCGCACCGCACTGGAGGGTGTCGGACTGGGCCGTTGGCTGGCCACGCTGCCCGACGGCCTCGCCACAGTGCTGTTCGGTGGTGCGCAGGCTATCTCGGCCGGGCAGCGCCGGCGCCTGCTACTGGCCCGCGCTGTGGTGTCCACAGTTCCGATAGTCCTGCTTGACGAGCCGACCGAGCACCTCGACGCCGGCGCCGCCGACGCCGTGCTACGTCAACTTCTCGAGCCTGGGGGCATGCTGTTCGAGGCCCACCGGACCGTCGTCGTCGCGACACACCACCTGCCCGCCGACATTGGCTGTCCCGAGGTTCGGACCGGCGCTGGCGGGTACCCTGACTGCGAATGGTCCATACCGGCCTGATCTGGAGTGCGAGTCATGACCGAATCCGACAAGCCCGACTCGCCATCCGGGGGACCGGAAACCCCGAGAACCGGCCCCGGGCAACCACCTCCCGCGCCGCCCCACTACGGCGCCCCAGGCGGATATCCCCCGCCGTATCCCTATCAACCCGGGGCGTATCAGCCCGGCGGATATCCCGGCAGCTACCCGCCGCCACCGCCGGCGCCGTACTCCGGCGGCTTCTCCGCGCCGCCCACCGGACCGAAGAACGGGTTGGGCATCGCCGCCCTGATCATCGCGATCGTCGCGCTGGTGTCGGTGTGGTCCGTCTTCGGCGGCATCATCCTGGGCATCGTCGCGGTGGTGATCGGATTCGCCGCCCGCGGGCGGGTCAAGCGTGGCGAGGCCAACAACGGTGGCATCGCCCTTGCCGGCATCCTGCTGGGATTCCTGGCGATTATCGTCGGCATCATCTTCATCCCGATATGGATCAGCGTGTTCAACCAGGTCGGTGGCACCGACTACGTCGACTGCCTGCAGAAGGCCGGCTCGGATCAGAACAAGGTCCAACAGTGTGCCGACCAGTTCCGAAACCAAATCGAGAATCAGTTCAGCGTCACCCTGACGCCGTCCCGGTAGCTACAGGTGGCGGCGTCGCGGCATGAACTCGAGCGACAACAGCACCACCAGCAGCGGCAGCACCTGCGTCATCGACAGCAGCACGTAGCGCCGGTCCCCCAGCGCATGGAACTTCCGCAGGTAGCGGTACAGCGACTCCAGCGCGATCAGCGAATCGCCGAGGTGGATCGCGGTGTAGAACAAACTCTGGACGCGGCCGCGATTCTTGTCGTCGAAGATCTCCGGGAACGCGGCGAACGCCAGTGACAACCGTTGCGCGCCAACGGTTCGCGACGCGACGATCATGTCCACGCTGAGTCGTTCATCGATACCGTTCGGGGCGCCCCGCCGGCGCCACGGTACGTCGAGCGTCACATCGCTACCCTGTCCCGCGGTGGCGTAGCGGTGAAAGCCCTGTACCCGTCCGGACTCGTCCCGCGCGACGATCAACTGGATGCCCGGATAGCGGCCCTCGAGGGCGCCGTCGAGGATCATCGAGAATCCGCGTTCGGTGCGCGATCCGCTGGGTGAGGCCATCAGGACCTCGGTCAGTTCGGCGAGCTGCCGATCGTCGAGTTCCTGCTCCGCGAGAATCTCTGTGGTGATCCCGAAGTTGTGCGTCCGCTGGACGGCCTGGCGCAGATTGCGGTACTTCCGGCCCACCATGTCGAAGGTCGCCAGATCGATCACCACATCGCGCCCGATGGGCACCGGTCGCAACGACTGGCCCCGCAGCACCCCGTCGTGCCACAACGGCAGCCGCCGTTCGCTGCACCCGAGCACGACGATGCGCCAGCCGCGGGTGCGGCACATCGCGGCGAAGTCGGCGACCAACTCGGAGTAGCGGGCGGCGTCGCCGATGGGATCTCCGCTGACCACCGCGTAGCCCAACCGCGTTCGATAGGCGATCGCGGCGGACCCGTCGGCGCTGAACTGGTAACACTTCAACGACTGCATCGCGAAGGGCGCCACCGGGTCGCCGGTCGTCGCGTTGAGCAGCGCCCACACCCTCGGCAGGTCGCCCGGTCGCCGCCGCGCGGTGGTCGGCCACATCAGCGCCAGACCGGCGGTGACGATGAGCAGGTTTCCGAGGAAGTCGAAGTACAGCACCCGCGCGCCGAAGCCGACGAGCAGCATCACCATCGCGGCCGTCGCGTGAGCGGCGGTCACCGGCCTGCCGAGGAAGATGCCGCGGGCGATCAGCGCGACGGCGGCCAGGATGGTCAACGTCCAGGCCAGTCGCCCTTCCGCGTGCCAGTTCGCGTGGTCGCGGTCGCGGGCCAGCAGGACGACGAGCCAGCAGGCCGCGCTCAGCAGCGCCATCGCCCCGGTCCAGCGTGCGGCCGCAGAGTCCACTTGCACGACGACCCGCTCGCGCGCCCGAAGCCTGGGCGCGACCTTCACTGGCGGCTCATTCACGGAAACCTCCGTCGCCTCAGCCAAGTCCTTCGATGACTTAACGATACGCCCGACCTGCTACGCGGCCGGCACCAATCCCTCTTCGCGCAAGCACTATTGGCGGTTAGCCCGGATGGTCGAGGTAAATCAGCGGACAGCGGGAAAGTGCTTGACGATGCCTTCCTGGACCACGGTCGCCACCAGTTGGCCGGACCGGTCGAAGAAATGGCCGGTACCCAGACCGCGGGACTCCGCGGCCACCGGTGAAGACGTCGAATACAACACCCAGTCGTCGAACCGGACCGGGCGGTGAAACCACACCGAATGGTTGATGGTCACGGCGAAGATGCGGTCGAAACCCCAGGACAATCCATGCGTGGTGATGATCGAGTCGAGCACCGTGGTGTCCGAGGAATACACCATCGCCGCGGCGTGCAGTACCGGGTCGTCGGGCATGGTGCCCTCGGTCTTGAGCCACACCCGGTTGTGGTCGAGCCGCTCGCCCTTGTTGCGCATTACCCAGGCCGGGTCGTTGGTGTAGCGCCATTCGATCGGCCACAGCGCATTGACGAACTGCGGCACCGTCTCCTCGTAGCCCTGCAACAGCTCACCGAGGGTCGGCAGGGTGTGCGGCTCGGCGACGTCGGGCGCGTCGATGTTGTGCTCCAGGCCGCGGCCGCCGGACAGGTACGAGATCATCGCCGTTGCGAGCAGCGTTCCGTCCTGCATCGCGTCGACGCGCCGGTTGGCGAATCGGCGCTCGTCACGCAGCCGGACAACGTGGAATTCAATGTCCTTCTCCGGGTCACCGCCGGTGATGAAGTGCACCGACATCGCGCTGGGCGGACAGTCGTGCTTCAGGGACCGGCTGGCCGCCACAAATGCCTGTGCCATCAACTGGCCACCGAACGTGCGCGGCGGGTTCTTACTCGGGTGGGTGCCCACGAACGTGTCGTCATCGACACGGCCCAGATCGAGTACCGCCAGCAGCTCCTTGAAGTCATCCATCGACGCTCTTCGCGCAAGCTGGGCCAAGCGGGGTCTCCCTTAGACGTCGTCCTCCCCGATCCGGTGCACGTGGATCAGGTTGGTCGAGCCTACTGTGCCCGGTGGAGCGCCTGCGACGATGACCACCAGGTCACCCCGCCGATAGCGGCCGAGCTCCAGTAGCGACTCGTCGACCTGGCGGATCATCCCGTCGGTCGTCGCTATGTGCCGGACGATGAACGTCTCGGTGCCCCAGGTGAGCGCCAGTTGGCTGCGCACCTCGGGCAACGGCGTGAACGCCAGCAGCGGCAGTGGCGTATGCAGCCGCGCCAGCCGGCGAACGGTGTCACCTGACTGGGTGAAGGCCACCAGCGCCTTGGCATCCAGCCGCTCGCCGATGTCGCGGGCGGCATAGGAGATCACACCGCGCTTGGTGCGTGGTACGTGGGTCAGCGGTGGGGCGGCCGTCGAGTTCTGCTCGACCGCCGAGACGATGCGGGCCATCGTCCTGACCGCTTCCAACGCGTGCTTGCCGACCGAGGTTTCACCGGACAGCATGACCGCGTCGGCGCCGTCGAGCACCGCGTTGGCCACATCCGAGGCCTCGGCGCGCGTCGGACGCGAGTTCTCGATCATCGACTCCAGCATCTGGGTGGCGACGATCACGGGCTTGGCGTTCTCACGGGCGATCTGAATGGCGCGATTCTGCACCAGCGGGACCTCTTCGAGCGGGAGCTCGACGCCGAGGTCACCGCGGGCGACCATGATCGCGTCGAACGCCAGGACGATCGCTTCGAGGTTGTCGATCGCTTCAGGCTTCTCCAGCTTGGCCATGACGGGGACCCGGCGGCCGACGCGGTCCATCACCTCGTGCACCAACTCGATATCGGCGGGTGAGCGGACGAACGACAGCGCCACCAGGTCGACCCCGAGGTTGAGCGCGAACTCGAGGTCGTCGATGTCCTTCTGCGACATCGCGGGCACCGAGACGTTCATGCCGGGCAGGGACAGACCTTTGTTGTTGCTGATTGGGCCACCCTCGGTGACGGTGGCGACGACGTCATCGCCGTCGATGTGCTCGACGACCAGGCCGATGTTGCCGTCGTCGACGAGCAGCCGGTCCCCCGGCTGAGCGTCCTTGGCCAGCTGTTTATACGTAGTGGAGACCCGGTCGTGGGTGCCCTCGACATCCTGAACCGTGATGCGCACCGTCTCGCCGTTCGCCCAGTAGGTCGGCCCTCCCGCGAAACGGCCGAGCCGGATCTTCGGACCCTGCAGATCGGCGAGGATGCCCACCGCGTGGCCGGTCACATCGGAGGCGGACCGCACCCGGTCGTATGCGGCCTTGTGGTCGCTGTGGTCGCCGTGGCTGAAATTCAGCCGCGCCACGTCCATCCCTGCTTCCACAAGCGCCCGCACGGTCTCGTCGGTGCTGGTCGCCGGACCGAGGGTACAGACGATCTTTCCGCGTCTAGTCACGTCGACTCAGCATAGTCGCAGTGAAGGGGCTTCTCGACCGATACAGACGTGTTCGACTGCCGTCCACTCACACGACCGCTAGCGGCAACGCGCTCGGCCGGACCGGCTCCGGTAGGTCGGATTCGCCCATCAGATAGGTGTCCACCGCGTGGGCGGCGCTGCGGCCTTCGGCGATGGCCCAGACCACCAGTGACGCCCCGCGATGCGCATCACCGCAAACGAAGACACCGGGGGCGTCGGTCTGCCAGTCGGAGCCGCAGGGCAGCGCACCGCGCCGGTTCAGCGTCAGCCCGAGGCCCTCCAGCAGCGGCATGTGCTCGACCCCGTCGAACCCGATGGCCAGTAGCGCAAGGTCACAGGGAAGTTCCAGGGACTGCCCGACCGGGGTGATCTGGCGGCGGCCCTCGGCATCCCGGACGACCTGCACTTCGGCGATTTCCATGCCGCGCAGATCCCCGTCCTCGTCACCGATGAAGCGCTGCACGGCGACCTGGTAGCGACGTGCACCGCCCTCGGCATGTGCCGGCGATGTGCGCAGCACCAACGGCCAGCTCGGCCACGGGCTGCGCGTCTCGTCGCGGACTTCGGGGGGCTCGGGGTTGTAGTCGAGCTGGGTGACCGACGCCGCCCCCTGGCGGTGTGCGGTGCCCAGGCAGTCCGCACCGGTGTCTCCGCCGCCGATGATGACGACGTGCTTGCCCGCGGCCGAAATCGGCGACGGGCCGTCACCCTCGCACTCCTTGTTGGCGGGCACCAGGTGCTCCATGGCCAGGTGCACGCCATTGAGGTCCCGGCCTTCGACGTCGGTATCCCGGCCGCGCAGCGCACCCACCGCCAGCACCACGGCGTCGTGCTGCTGCCGTAGCGCCTCGACCGACAGATCGACACCGACCTCGCAGTCAGTGACGAACCGAGTCCCCTCGGCGCGCATCTGCGCCAGGCGCTGGTTGAGGCCGGACTTCTCCAGCTTGTATTCCGGGATGCCGTACCGCATCAAACCACCGATGCGGTCATCGCGCTCGTACACGGTAACCTGATGACCGGCGCGGGTGAGTTGCTGCGCGGCGGCTAGCCCCGCCGGTCCGGAACCCACCACGGCGACACTGTTACCGGTCGCGATCGCCGCAGGCTGCGCTTCGATGATCCCGTCCATCCAGGCCTGGTCGACGATGCTCTGCTCGATGCGCTTGATGGTCACGCTGCCGCCGGTGTCCTCCTCGGAGATGCTCAACACGCAGGCCGCCTCGCACGGTGCGGGGCAGAGCCGACCGGTGAATTCCGGGAAGTTGTTGGTGGCGTGCAGCCGGTCGCTGGCGGCGTCCCACCGTCCACGCCGGACCAGGTCGTTCCACTCCGGGATCAGGTTGCCCAACGGACAACCGGCGGTTCCGGAGTGGCAGAACGGAATTCCGCAGTCCATGCAGCGCCGGGCCTGCTGGGACACCTCGCCGGCGCGCTCGTGCGGGTCCTGGCGCTCGTACACTACGCGCCAGTCGCCGACCCGTTCGTCGACGGGCCGCTTTTCGGCGTCGATCCTGGGCACCTGCAGGAATCCCTGGGGGTCAGCCACGGCTCGCCTCCATGATCGCGGTGTCGACGTCGCGGCCTTCGGCTTTGGCCATCCTGGTCGCCTCGAGAACCCGCTGATAGTCGGTCGGCATGATCTTGGTGAACTGTGCGCTGCGCCTTGGCCAGTCGGACAGCACCGACGTCGCCACCGTGCTGCCGGTGTACTGCGCGTGCTTGGCCACCACTTCACGCAACCAGGCCAGGTCCTCGGTTTCAGGGCGCTGCAACTCCACCATCGCGGTGTTGACATGGGCGGGGTTGAGGCCCAGCACAAAGGCGATACCACCCGACATGCCGGCGGCCATGTTGCGACCGGTCTTGCCGAGCACGACGACGCGCCCGCCGGTCATGTACTCGCAGGCATGGTCGCCGACTCCTTCGGTGACCGCCAGCGCGCCGGAGTTGCGCGCGCAGAACCGCTCACCGACGCGACCGCGCAGATAGACCTCACCGGAGGTCGCGCCGTACATCAGGGTGTTGCCTGCGATCACGTTGTCCTCGGGCAGGAACAGCACATCGTCGGGCGGACGGACGATGATGCGCCCGCCCGAGAGTCCCTTGCCGACATAGTCGTTGGCGTCGCCGACGAGTTCCAGGGTGATGCCGGGCGGCAGGAAGGCCCCCAGCGACTGGCCCGCGGAACCCGTCAGGAGAACCGAGATGGTGTCCGAGGGAAGGCCCTGGGCTCCGTAGCGGCGGGTGACCTCGGCCCCCAGCAGCGTTCCGACCGTGCGGTTCACGTTGCGCACGGGCAGTTCCAGGCGCACCGGGTGCGCGTCCTCGAGGGCACCCTCGGCGAGCGCGATGATGGTCTGGTCCAGCGCCTGATCCAGTGCGTGGTACTGGGCGCGTAGCCGGCGCCGCTGCGTCAGTCGCGCGCCGTGGGCGTCGGTGGGCATGGCGAAGATGGGGGTCAGGTCCAGCCCCTTGCTCTTCCAGTGCGCGACGCCTGGGGCGGTGTCGAGCAACTCGGCCCGCCCGACCGCTTCGTCGATGCTGCGGAATCCTAGATGGGCCAGGTACTTCCGGACATCCTCGGCGATGAACCGGAAGAAACTCTCGACGAACTCCGGCTTGCCGTTGAACCGGGCACGCAGCTCCGGATTCTGGGTGGCGACGCCGACGGGGCAGGTGTCCAGATGGCAGACGCGCATCATGATGCAACCGGCCACCACCAGCGGAGCGGTGGAGAAGCCGAACTCCTCCGCGCCGAGCAGGGCCGCGACCATCACGTCGCGGGCCGTACGCATCCCGCCGTCACACTGCACGGTGATCCGGTCCCGTAAACCGTTCAGCACCAACGTCTGCTGGGTGTCGGCCAGACCGATCTCCCACGGCGCGCCGGCGTGCTTGAGTGACGTCAGTGGCGCCGCGCCGGTACCACCGTCGTAGCCGGAGATCAGCACCACGTCGGCGTGCGCCTTCGACACCCCGGCGGCGACCGTGCCCACACCCACTGAGCTGACGAGCTTGACGTGAATCCGAGCCTTGTCATTGGCGTTCTTCAGGTCATGGATGAGCTGCGCCAGGTCTTCGATGGAGTAGATGTCGTGGTGCGGCGGCGGGGAGATCAGACCGACACCGGGCGTGGAGTGACGTGTCTTGGCGATGTTCGGGTACACCTTGTAGCCCGGCAGCTGGCCGCCCTCGCCGGGCTTGGCACCCTGAGCCATCTTGATCTGGATATCCGTCGCGTTCACCAGGTAGTCGCTGGTTACGCCGAACCGCCCGGAGGCCACCTGCTTGACCGCGCTGCGCCGACGGGAATCGTAGAGGCGGTCGACCTCTTCGCCGCCCTCCCCCGAGTTGGACCGGCCACCAATGTTGTTCATCGCGATGGCCATGGTCTCGTGCGCCTCGGCGGAGATGGAGCCGTAGCTCATCGCGCCGGTGTTGAACCGGCTGCAGATGGACTCGACGGACTCGACCTCCTCCAGCGGCACCGGCTCGCGCACCCCGGTTTTGAATTCGAACAGTCCGCGCAGCGTGCCGCCCTCCCGGGACAGCCGGTCCACCTCGTCGGTGTACTGCTGGAAGACGTCGTAGCGCCCGGTCCGCGTCGAGTGCTGCAGCAGGAACACGGTCTCCGGGGTGAACAGGTGTAGCTCGCCCTCCCGACGGAAGGCGTATTCACCGCCGACTTCGAGCCGCCGATGCACGCGCTCGGTCGGGTTCTCGGGGTAGGCGCGGCGGTGGCGCTGCTTGACCTCCTCGGCGATAACGTCGAGGCCTACCCCGCCGAGCTGGCTCGCCGTGCCGGTCAGGTATTCGTTCACCACATCCTTGTCCAGGCCGATGGCCTCGAAAGCCTGTGCGCCGGTGTAGGAGCCGACCGTCGAGATGCCCATCTTGCTCATCACCTTCATCACGCCTTTGCCGAGCGCCTTGAGGTAATTGCGCACCGCGGTACCGGTTTCGATACCGGTCAGCTCGCCTTCCCGGATCAGGTCCTCGATGGACTCGAAGGCCAGATACGGGTTGACCGCGGCAGCGCCGAAGCCGATCAGCAGGGCGATGTGGTGTACCTCGCGGGCGTCGCCGCTCTCGACCACCAGGCCGACAGTGGTGCGTTCCTTGGTGCGCACCAGGTGGTGGTGCACGGCGGAAACCGCCAGCAGCGACGGGATCGGCGCCTTGGTGTGGTCGGAGTCGCGGTCGGAGATGATCAGCGTGCGAGCGCCCTTGGCGATGGCCTCGCAGGCGCGGGTCCGCAGGTCTTCGATGGCGTCGGCCAGGCCCTCGCCGCCGCGTTCGACGTCGTACAGCGCCCGCAGCACGGTGGCCTTGAGCCCGGGATGGTTTCCGTCGTCATTGATGTGCACGATCTTGTTGAGCTCGTCGTTGTCGAGCACCGGCCAGCGCAGCAGGATCTGCCGGCATGATGCGGCCGTCGGCTCGAGCAGGTTCTGCTCAGGGCCCATCACACGGGCCATCGATGTGACGATCTCCTCGCGGATGGCGTCCAGCGGCGGGTTGGTCACCTGCGCGAACAGTTCGACGAAGTAGTCGTAGAGCAGCCGGGACCGTTGGGACAGGACGGCGGCCGGAGTGTCGGTGCCCATCGATCCGAGCGGTTCGCCACCCGAGGCAGCCATCGGAGTGAGCAGGATGCGCAACTCTTCTTCGGTGTAGCCGAAGGCGATCTGGCGGCGCACCACCGATTCGTGGTTGGGCTGGAAGCGGCCGCGGTCGGGCAGCCTGTTGAGGTCGAGCAGCCCGGCGTGCAGCCATTCGCCGTAGGGCTCGGCGGTGGCCAGTTCGTCCTTGATCTCGGCGTCGGACACGATGCGGCCGGCCGCGGTGTCGACCAGGAACATCTTGCCGGGTTCGAGACGGCCCTTGGCGACGATCTCCGCCGACGGGATGTCCAGCACGCCGCTCTCACTGGCGAGGATCACGCGGTCGTCGATGGTCCGCCACCAGCGCCCGGGCCGTAATCCGTTGCGGTCCAGCACCGCTCCCACACATGTCCCGTCGGTGAAGGTCACGCATGCCGGGCCGTCCCACGGTTCCATCACCGACGCGTGGAACTGGCAGAACGCCCGCCGGGCGGGCTCCATGGTGGTGTTGTTCTCCCACGCTTCGGGGATCATCATCATCACCGCGTGCGGCAGGCTGCGACCGCCCAGATGCAGCAGTTCGAGGACCTGGTCGAACGACGCGGAGTCCGAGGAGTCGGGCGCGCAGATCGGCGAGAGCCGACCGAGATCGCCGGGGATCTTGGCGCTGGCCAGCATCGCTTCGCGGGCATGCATGCGGTTGCGGTTGCCGCGCACCGTGTTGATCTCACCGTTGTGCGCAATCAGGCGGAACGGGTGCGCCAGCGGCCACGACGGGAATGTGTTGGTGGAGAACCGGCTGTGCACGATCGCGATCGCACTCATGCACCGCTCGTCCTGAAGATCCAGGAAGTACTGCGGCAGCTGGGTTGTGGTGAGCATGCCCTTGTAGGCGATGGTCCGGCTGGACAGTGACGGGAAGTAGACACCGGTGCCCTCGGCGTCGATCTCCGGGGAGGTCGCCTCGGCCCGCTTGCGCAGGGGGTAGACGCGGCGGTCCAGGTCCAGTCCGCCGGGCCGGCTGCCAGCCTGAGAACCCGGGTGCTCGGCGGCCGCGACGAACAGCTGACCCATGTACGGCATGCAGTTCAGCGCGGTGGTGCCGATCTCGGCGCGGTCCGGGTCCACCGGAACCTTGCGCCAGCCCAGCACGATGAGGCCCTCGTCCGCGGCGATGTCCTCGATGCGCTGGCGCGCGGCGGCGCGCGTTACCGGATCCTGCGGAAGGAAACACAGACCGGTGGCAAACGTGTTGGTGCCGTCCGCTGCGGTCGGTGGCAGTTCGAAGTCGACGGCCTCGCGAAGGAGTTCGACGGGCAGCTGCATGAGGATGCCCGCGCCGTCA
>JAOPWF010000725.1 GCA_025965815.1 Mycobacterium sp. | reverse complement strand
GCACTGGTGGGGAACAAGATTCAGGCCATGCGGGCACGGATGACGTTGGTGGTGATGGACGAAGCCGGGATGTCCACAGTCGAATACGCCATCGGCACGATCGCGGCGGCGGCTTTCGGCGCGATTCTGTATACGGTGGTGACGGGCGACTCGATCGTCGGGGCGCTGACCAACATCATCAGCCGGGCGTTGAACACCAACATCTAACCCAAGATGCCGGTGCCGTCACCGTCGAGGCAGCGTTCGCGATCGCGGCCCTGGTCGCCGTTCTGGTGTTGTGCGTCGCCGGACTTACCGCGGTCTCGATGCAGGTGCGCTGCATCGACGCCGCCCGCGAGGCCGCCCGACTGGCCGCCCGCGGTGACGACGGGTCCGCCGCGGCGGCCGTCCGCGCCATCGCGCCGGACGGCGCGGTCCTGCAGTTGCGACGAGACGGTGAGTTCCTGGTCGCCAGGGTCACCGCCCGCTCGCCGCTGTTGCCGGGCATCGCGGTTGCGGCCGAGGGGGTGTCGGCCGCCGAGCAGGCCGGGCGGTGATCGCGGTTCGGCCAGCCTGGCCGCGGTCGCGATGATCGCGGTCCTGCTGGTGATCACCGTCGGCGGCGTCTTCGTCGGATCCGTTGTGGTTGCCCGGCACCGGGCTCAGGCCGCGGCCGAGCTGGCCGCGTTGGCGGCGGCGGGCGGGCTGACCGCGGGAACAGTGGCGGCGTGCGCGCGGGCATCGGGGGTGGCGCGGGCGATGGGCGCCGGCATGGATCAGTGTGTGGTCGACGGTCTCGATGTCGTCGTCACCGTGGACGCGGCGGTCACCTTCGCACTCTGGGGCATCGGCCCGGCGCGCGCCGCGGCGCGGGCGGGTCCGGGGTGAGCACGCCGTCTTTTCGCAATTCGCGGTTGGCGGGCTGATTCCATTAAATCCGGTGACTGTCGCGCTTTGCGGTGAGGCCGCGAATCGTCAACTTGCCGGTTTCACCGCTCTATCTTTGCGGCGTGGTTTCGATTTTCGCGCTCTTTTTGCCGGTGGCGGATCGGCAGGTTCAAGAAGACCGGCGCCCACCAGTTCCGTCTCGGTGGGAAGCCGCAGCGTGATGAGGCCGGCGTAGGTGTCTTCCTCGAGCTCGACACGATTGACGGTGACGTGCAAGGGCACCCACCCGCCGTCGCCGCCTCGGAGGCGCAGGATCCGGATCGTCGCGCCGTCCGCGAATTCCGTTGTCATCGAAGCCATGTGGCGCACGTCGTCGGGGTGCACCACAGTCGTCCGCCAGTCGTAATACGGGCACGGCTCGTCCAGCCATTTCAGCAGGGTCCAGTTGTTGAGGTCTACCAACGCTCGGCACACGCCGGGCTGGGCCAGCCCGTTGAGGATTCTCTGAGCCAGATGGTCGGCGGGGATCGGGGGGCCGTCGCGATGGGCGCGCCAGTTCATCGCACGGGCGATCAGTCGCTCGCTGCCGTCGTCGAAGGTCTCCATGTTGGCGCGCGCCACGAAACCGACCGTGATGAGATTGCCTTGATGATCGGTGACGTCCCATGTGCTGCAAAACGTCTCACCGGCCTTGCTCCTGATGGCCAGCGAGAGGACCCTCGTCTCGCTCGGGTTCAGGTCCCGGGTCGGCAGATCCTCGGCGAAGGCTCTGCCGTGGGTGGCCTCCTTCTCCGGATCCATTCCGCTGTTCGCCAGTGATTCGCGAGTGTCGGTGGCGATTCCCAATGTCAGATCCCATTTCAGCGGCCCAGGGATCGGCCGTTCGGGTGGCTCCTCACCGAGAGGGCCCGTCCACACGTGGACTCCGTGGACATGGCCGTCGGACATCCGCACCGCCTCGGTGCGAATCACACGGTCGTTTTTCGGCGTAATGGTGCTCAGGCCCTCGCCCGTGCGCACCGTCTCCGCTACCGCGGCGTGGATTGCCATCAGGTGCGGATTTCGGCGCAAAAATGCACTAATCGGAACCAGATTCTTGGTTTGACGCCCGTGAGCCACCACTGCCGGTTCGTTGCCCAGTGTTTCCACGAGCAGCCAGTCCGGTGTCATATGTCCATTTTACTGTCCACACAGACGGCTCATAGATTAGGACGACTTCGAAATCCGCACAAATAACTGGGTCTTTTTCGTCACCGCAGGTCTAGCGACCGACGTCCGGTTGCACATGGCTTTGCGACAGGGTATTTTTCGGCTGTGCCCGAGCTTCGGGATTGGGAACGGATCGCGTTGTCCGACCGTTCGTCGCAAGCGTCTGATGTGTTCGGCGTGCGCGCCCCATCACCTCCAGTCGCTGACCCCGTCGGGGTCGACCGTCGAGGGGTCGGTCGGCCCGTAGCGGTCGGCTCAGGATGGGTTGGCACCCAGCTCGGCCAGCACAAGACGTAAAACCGAGACCGCACCGACCTTGTCCAGAGGATCGTTGCCGCTACCGCATTTGGGCGACTGGACGCACGACGGGCAGCCGCGTGGGCATTCGCAGGCCTCAATGGCAGCGGCGGTGGCGCCCCACCACGTCGCTATCTGCCGGTAGCCGCGGTCGGTGAATCCCGCCCCGCCCGGGTAGCCGTCGTAGACGAATATGGTCGGCAACCCGTCCACCGGACCCACCGCCGTCGACAGGCCGCCGATGTCGCCGCGGTCGCAGCTGGCGACCAGCGGTAACAGTCCGATCGCCGCGTGTTCGGCCGCGTGCAGTGCGCCGGGAATCCGTAGCTGCTCAATACCGTGGGCGTGCAACGCCTCCGGGGTGATGGTGCACATGACGGCAACGGTGTTAAGTGTCCTGGTTGGCATATCCAACTCGACGAAATCGATCACTTCGCCGTTGAGTCGGCGGCGCAGGTAGCCGATCACGGTGTTGGAGACCGACACCGGGACCAGCCCGAGTGTGACCGACCCGAAGGAGTGGCGTTCACCCGGTCCGGTCACCGCGATGTCAGTCAGTTCTCTGGCATATGTCGCGTATCCGGGATCGTCGGCGTGCACGAACGCGATGCCGTCTTCGAAGTCCAGGGCGTCCACGACGTAGCTCTCACCCTGATGCAGGTACACCGCGCCGGGGTGCACCGACGCGGGGGCCTGCCCGGCACCCACCCCGCCCAGCAGCCGGCCGGTTTCGGCCTCCAGGATCGCGATCTGGCCACCGGTCGAGCCGCGGATATCCACCGCCGGGTGCGGATCGACGCCGGGCGTGGGGAAGTATCCGCTCGGCCGACGCCGCAGCAGGCCGTCGTCGACGAGCGATTCCGCGACACTTTCGGCGTTCCACGCCCGCACCTCGGCGTCGGTGAGTGGCAGCTCGGTGGCGGCGCAGAGCAACTGCGGACCAAGGACATAGGGGTTGGCGGGATCGATCACGACGCGTTCGATCGGCTTGTCCAGCAATGCGGCCGGGTTATGCACCAGATAGGTGTCCAGCGGGTCGTCGCGGGCGATCAGCACGATCAGCGCCCCCTGCCCGCGCCTGCCGGACCGCCCGGCCTGCTGCCAGAACGACGCGACGGTCCCCGGAAAGCCGGCGAGCACCACCGCGTCCAAGCCGGCGATGTCGACGCCCAATTCGAGCGCGTTGGTGGTGGCCAGGCCGCGCAGTTCGCCGTCGGACAGTGCACGTTCCAGTGCCCGGCGATCCTCGGCCAGATAACCCGCCCGGTAGGACGCCACCCGCCCGGCCAGTTCGGGGGCGATGTCCTCCAGGCGCGCCCGCGCGCCCAGCGCAGTCAGTTCGGCGCCGCGCCGGGAGCGCACGAACGTCAGCGTTCGGGCACCCTCGGTGATCAGGTCGGCCATCACCCGGGCCGCCTCGGAACCCGCGGAGCGCCGCACCGGAGCGCCGTTCTCACCGGTGAGGTCGCCACGTAGCGCCGGTTCCCACAGCGCGACTGTCCGTGCTCCGTGCGGTGAACCGTCCTCGGTGACCTCCACGACCGTCTGGCCGATCAGCTCGGACGCCGTCTCCGCGGGCGCCGCGGTGGTCGCGCTCGCGAAGACCACCGTCGGCGTGCCCGAGTACCGCGCGCACAGCCGCAGCAGCCGCCGCAGCACAAGCGCGACGTTGGAGCCGAAAATCCCGCGGTAGTAATGGCATTCGTCGACCACGATGAACCGCAGACCGCGCAGGAACACCGCCCATCGGGCATGGTTGCGCAACATCGACAAGTGGATCATATCCGGGTTGGAGAACACCCAGCGTGATCGTTCGCGGGCGAAGCGGCGTACT
>JAOPWF010000709.1 GCA_025965815.1 Mycobacterium sp. | reverse complement strand
GCGCGTCGGCGGCCGTGACCAGGCCCTGCGCCCGCTTGGTGATCTCGGTGTCGGTCAACGCGTGCCCGATCTGCAACGACACCACCATCGCCTGACGCCGATGGTGGTCGTAGACCGGCGCCGAGATGACGCTGATGTCGTGGCGCTGCCGGGCCCCCGCGCCGGAGGGGCTGGCTTCGCTGCGCAGGTAGACCCGCTCGCCGATATCGGAGATCATCTCGCCGAGTAGCGCTCGCAGTTCGTCCGGCAGCGTGGTGGACATACCCGCCATCAGTGCGTAGAGCCGCCGGCCGGCCGGGGTGAGCCGTTCGACGAGATACCCAGCGGCGCGGCACTCCGCGATAACCCGGTCCAGTCGGTCGGTGTCGGTGCGCAGCGGGATCGTCGGTTCTTTGGCCAGCCAGTCCCGCACCGCCTCGTCGTCCCACAACACGAACATCAGGCCCACCGGTGGTGCGAACGGGTAACTCTGACCGACCTGCACCCCGACCCCCGCGCCCGGCGGCCCCACCAGTTCCAGCAGTGTGATCCGGTCGTCGACCACCGCGGACAGCGCCGCGGTGGTGGAGAACCTCGCCGAAAGCCGGCGCAGCTCATCACGAGCCGCGGGGCTGACCTGCATGGACTCCTGGGCGGTGCGTCCGAGCGTGATCAGTGCCGGCCCGAGCCGGTACGTCTTGTCCTTCGGGTCCCGTACCAGGTACCCGCAATCGGTCAAGGTGGTGACGATGCCCAGGCAGGTCGGCTTGCTCAGGTCCAACCGTCGGGCGAGTTCGGAGAGGCCGAACTGTTCGAGGGGGTGGCGGGCGAGAAAGTCCAGAATCCCCACCACCCGTGCGGTAGGTGGCGAGGCGCGACCGGACGACTCGGGAACTGCCATTGCAAAATTGTACCCACGCGGTCCAGATATGGAACACTTCACCGTTGACTAAGACTAGAACGCGTTCTAGTCTTTCTTCGGAATCTCTACCGGAATGGTCCAATATTGAACCGCGGAGGCGACGCACGGATGTACACAGAACCACTGATCGAGGTACCACGACGAAGACTCGCCCACCAGGAAGTGCTCCCATTCATAGGAACAGATTGGCGCTCGGTGAGCCGGATTATCTCCAGGTCAGAGCACCCCTTCGTGAATGACACCACGAACGGTTGACACTGCTCATCCCGAGCATTCGGGCACCGATACCGTCGGAGCGACGTTGTCCAGCAACGGCTGGATCGGAACGCGGGATGCACCCG
The DNA here is from genome assembly GCA_025965815.1 of Mycobacterium sp. Taxonomy (GTDB): domain Bacteria; phylum Actinomycetota; class Actinomycetes; order Mycobacteriales; family Mycobacteriaceae; genus Mycobacterium. The sequence goes on along the minus strand of JAOPWF010000709.1, from coordinate 5,934 downwards.
GAGACGTTGGCTCGGTGAATTCGTAGCGCAATTCGATAGTGCGCCCGCGCTCTATAGCCAGCTGTGCTTGGAAGATCGGGTGACCCCGTTCCGCGCCAGTGAAGATCGTCAATGGCTCTCCATCGACCGTGGCTTTTGTCAGCTCCGCTTTCGTCGTCGCAAGAAGAGAAACCCAGGACACGTTGGTACCGCTCGGCACATCGATCGGGACCCCATCCCCAGCGACAACGTAGTCCGGCAACCCGTCAGCGGGCACATTATTTGTCAACCGAACAGTGACGGCCGATTTCCTGGTCCCAGCATCACAAGCACCGGCCGAGTACTCGATATGTCTCGTCAGATAGTAATCGAGCTTGTTTCCCATGAGGTTATTGATCACCACCGCCGCATACGGCGCAGGATCTTCCGGAACCACATGTGCCAGAGCAGTCTCCTCGAGAACCTGCTGTTCGGTCGGCGATGAACTCCACACCGCGATGCGCCCTTCACTGACCGCTTTGCCTAGGGCTTCCAGCAGCTCGCGCGGCGACTGCACCCGTCCTGTCGTTTTCTTTACGACTTCGCTGGCGACATCCTGAAGGTACTCCTTGCGCGCGTTGTTGTCCGCGGCAAAACGGGTGTAGGCGGTCGATTCCGTTAGCTCGACTACGTTGGCCTTTGATATTGTCTCGCCGTCGGGCATGGTTACTGGTCCCACCGCACCAAGAATATAACTCAGCGCGACCGGGTCGATCGCTATGACTCCGTCTACTTTCGTTCCCGATTGCTGCTCCCACATGGACTTCCAAATTTGGGCCGCATACGGAAAATGGGAACTCAAATTGCTATTTCGCCAATCAGTTGTGGGATCATCGAATCCGTATTGTGCAGTGTAGTCCGGGCCGAGATCGATAGGAGCAAACGACTTATTTAGCTCGCTGTTTCGTCCCAATGTCTCCACGGTTGGAGTACCGTTGTCGAATCGAAGAATTCCAAAGCCGCCGAGTAGACCGCCGGTGCCGCGGGCTTCAGCATTGGTCTGGAACCCCATGAAGTAGGTGCGGGGGCCGTCCGCGCCCATCATCGAGGGTGCTAGACGTGCCGCCAGGGCAGTATTGTCGAGTAGTCGGGAGAGGTCAGAAGTTTGCGCCTGAAGTTCCGCGCGAGCGTCGCGGATAACAGAAAGATACTTTGGATCCGAGATCGCGCTGGCCTGAGCATCGAGCTTCGTCGCAGCTGTCGATATCTCGGTCAGCTCACGTGCAGCGTCGCGGAGCAGTTGCACATCGAGACGGCCGCCGTCACCGAGCAACCGGTCCGGTGAGATTGCTGCCCCGGCATGTACAGAAGGTTGCAAGACGTCCACTACCAGACTTAGTACCACATCGGATATCTGTTGACCCGTCTCCAAGGGGCTTCCCAACCACGGCACGACCGACGCGACGTCCCACGGCAGCGAATGAGTCGCGTCCCGTGCTTTCTGGGCATTGGAATGTGCTTCGTCCACCCATTTCGCGGCGTCCTCGGCATTCCCCTTTAAGAGCGCTTCTGTCGCCTTCTGAGCGTTGTCGCGCGCTTCTTCGAGGTTCGACTTGGCTTGAATCGCTTGAAAGCCCAGCCAACAACCGAACGCTACGGCTACCAATAGCAGCCCCGCGGATGCACCAATCCAACTTCGAGGCCTCATTCGGCGTGTTGATCTTCGTCCCTCTTCAGAATCGCCCCCATCCGTTTGCGGAGAACGGTCACCTTCCCCGCCCGACTTTCGTCTAAACGGATATCGCGAGAAAATTTGCACTCGGCAATATCCTCTACTCGGGTAAGGCCAACACATTGTGGTTTGAATCAACCACCAAAAAGCTACCGCGGAAATACGGTCGATTACTCAATACCTACGACACCCTATGACACTGGCCAGAGCGCTATGCGTGGCGGTTGTAACAGCCGAAGTGGAAGATTTTATTAAACTTCCAACCGGTAGATGGCCTAAACGTACGCAATATATCAGGAGAACGCGATACACCATCAGAACCCCACCACCAACCGAACCCCATTGGCACGTCCGCTGGCCCAAGGACCGCCGGAGTGGCCGGCGCTGGCACAACGGGCGCCGCCTCAGCGGGCGCGACCGATGTGAGACTGGCGGCGACTGCGATGGCGCATCCCGCAATTCCGACTCGAACTTTCGTAGCAAACTTTGTCATCTGCCCACCCAGCCCCTCGCTCAGGATTGTCTGCTAGCATCGCAGACTTTCGTCCAAGCTGTCAACCTTTATCTTCACACTGGATCGGGCCCCTTCAGCAACCCCACTGGCCACCTTGCTGGCTCGATTGGTCTTTCCTTGCCAGCGAAACCAATCGGCCACGGCCCCCACTCTTAATCACCAGGTGACGCGGTGCAGTCGTGCTTCGAGACGCCACCGTCCTGAGCGATCCTCCAGCCACGTATAGCGACTGTCGAGCACGCCACGAACCAGCGTCCGGCCGGAGTCGTCGCAGTTGTGCCAGAGCCGGTCGAACAGCCGCTCGACCCGAACCCGGGCCTGGCGGAGAATCCGTCGGCGAGCTCGACAGCGGTACCGTCCGCCCCATGTCATTTTGCCCGGACGCCGGCCGGGACGGCCTGTCACAGGTGCAATACAACAAGGCGCTCATGCTGGTCGGCTCGGTGCATCCCTCGGCGGGCGCGTTGCTTTCCGCGCATCAGTCGATGGGGTTCCACACCGACCTCGATGTTTGGGACCGAGGAAAAGATGCGAAGGTCTCTGCCCGGTGTACCCGGGAGATCAGCGCGTTCCGGCTCGCCGAGCCGGATGCGGGCAGCGACCGGGCCCGGCTGCACGCTACCGCCACACCGGTCGGCAATGACTGCGTGCTGAACGGGTCAAGCTGTGTACCACCAGCGGCGTGATCGCCGACCTGCTGGTGGTGATGGCCCAAGTCACAAGAGCGAGGGACACCGGGCGGGATCACCGCGGTCGTGCTGGAGCGGACACACCGGGCGTCGTGGTGGAGCGGGTGCAGTGGGGCCGGCTGATCGGTGAGCACGAAGCGGTGGCCGGCCCGTGGTGCGAGGAATCGCTCATTTGTGGGCGCCGCAAGCGCGTCTTTAGTCCGCCGGCCAGATCCGCAGCGGTGGGCCGAGCAGCCGTTGCGGGTCGGCTACCGCGCCCGCTGCCGTGATACCTGCCGCCCGACGCGGATCGGCGACTCACCGCCGCGCTTCATGCCGCGCCGACGCGTTGTTGCTGCTGCGCGCCACCGGGATGAGCATCGGTGAGCTGATCGATCTGGAGCTGGACTGCGTGCACGAGGTGCCCGGGGCAGGGGCATGGATTAAGACCCCGCTGGGCAAGCTCGACAGCGAGCGCATGGTGCCCAGCGGCGGCCAGCTCGGCGAGGCCCACATCCACAACATGAACGGCATCGCCGTAAGTGGTGCGCCAGCTGCGCGGCACGTCGGTAAACCAGGTGCCGGACGTCGAACACGTGCTCGTCACCGCCGGCACCGGCGTGCCGACTTCCGGCCTGATGCTGGTTAGCCATACCTATCAATATCGGCAGCGAAGAATCTCTAATTGTCGCGCGGGTCGACAGCAAATGTGCTAGGAGTGTTCTAAGAGATTTGCCGTCGTACGTTAAGGCGACATCCGATGCGGTAGCGGTCCAGTAACCGAGCAGCGTGGTAGGTCAATATCCCTGCTTGAAATAGTCCAACTAGCCGGTTGTCGTTGACTATGCAAATGTTGCGCACCTGGTTGATGTATCGGTTCAGGAGGCTCAGCACCGTGCAGCACGGGTGATAAACGCCGTGTCACCAGCGCAAACCCTGGCGCGCAACAGGGATCGAGCAAATGAGGGTATCTATCTGAATCCTAGCGAAAAATAAAATGTTTGCTATCGGTTCACAGAGCCCCGTTGACCGGTGTTTCAGCAAAGCCCTAACATGGCTCTCGCGGGCACCGAAAGATGCCAGGGGGGTGATGGCGGTGAGCGTTCAGGCTAGGACCGACTGCAGGAGGACGCCACTTCGGGAGGCCGTTATTGCGGGGGTTATGCAGGACGCGAAGCCATGAGCGCGGCATTCTCACCCCGGTTAAATGGCCTTTTCGACGCAGGGTATCTGCCTGGGCGCGGACCGGATAAGTCGCTTCGGGTGGGTCTCATCGGCTACGGGTATTGGGGGTCCAAGCACGTCCGCGTGCTGGTCGGCCTACCCGGTGTGGAGCTCACGGTCATCGAAAACCGACCGGATCGGCTCCGCGAGGCCATGCTCAGCTTTCCCGCCGTACATGTCGCTTCCTGCGTCGGCGAAGTCCAGGACGAGTTGGACGCCGTCGTCATCGCCACCCCTCCGAGCAGCCACAGTCCCATCGCGCTGCAGGCGTTGCGGGCCGGGCTGCACACCATGGTTGAGAAGCCATTGGCGACCTCGGTCGCAGACGCGGAAGCGCTTGTGGAGACAGCGGACGCGGGCGGACTGACCTTGATGGTCGGACACACCTTCGAATACAACGCCGCGGTCTGGAAGCTCAAGCAGATCATCAGCTCCGGTGGGCTCGGTCGCATCCTGTACATCGATTCGGCGCGACTGGGCCTTGGCCGCTACCAGAACGACTGCAATGTGATCTGGGACCTCGCGCCGCACGACATCTCTATCGTCTCCTACCTGTTAGACGAGTCTCCGGATGACGTCTCGGTTTGGGCGCAGCGCAACGTGGGTGACATGCACGCCGACATTGCATACCTCCGCCTGAACTTCCCATCGGCACCGGCGTTCGTCCATGTGAGCTGGCTGGATCCCAACAAGGTCCGCCGGGTCACCGTTGTGGGCGACCGAAAGATGGCGGTCTACGACGACCTTTCCGACAACGAACGCATCCGGGTCTACGACGTGGGCGTCGCACCGGCCGACATCGATGAGGGTCCCGCGCCGCCGATGCCGGTCACCTACCGTACGGGCGATATCACGTCGCCCTATGTGGATTTCGTTGAGCCGCTGCTGGTGCAGGACACGCACTTCATCGACTGCATCCGCACCGGGCGTCGACCGCAAACCTCAGGCGAACGCGGCCTGGGGATCGTGAAGGCGCTCGCCGCCACCGACCAGGCCGTCGCGACCGGTGCATCTGTTCGGATCGACGGTATGCCAACGGCCGTCGTCGGTGCAGAGGTCGCTTCATGACCGAAGTCGCGAACGCTGTGCCATTTCTGGACCTGGCCTCCGTCAATGACGCCCTTCAGGGGGATTACGAGCTCGCATTCAAGACGGTGCTCGCGCACGGGCGATTCGTCGGTGGTCCCGAGGTGGAACAGTTCGAGGCGAGCTTTGCTGCGTACTGCGAGACCACCGCGTGTGTCGGGGTGGCGAACGGCACGGATGCGCTGGAACTGATCCTAGCCAGCATGGGGATCGGTCCGGGTGACGAGGTGATCGTCCCAACCAACACTTTCGTCGCCACGGTGGAAGCTGTGTGCAGAGTCGGGGCGCGCCCACGGTTCGTCGACGTGCGGCCCGACACGCTATTGATCGACCCCGACGCGGTCGCTTCGGCAGCGGGCCCGGCGACAGCCGCCATCATCGCGGTGCACCTGTTTGGTCAGATGGCCGACGTCGACGCCCTGATTCCCATCGCCCGACGCTATGGTCTGGCCTCGATCGAAGACGCCGCACAAGCGCACGGCGCCCGGCTGCGCGGCCGCTGCGCCGGCAGCGTCGGCGACGCGGCGGCCTTCAGCTTCTATCCCGGGAAGAACCTGGGTGCGCTGGGCGATGGTGGTGCGGTCGTCACCCGGGACCCCCATCTCGCTGCTCGGATCCGGCGGCGCGCGGATCATGGTCGAGCCGCCACCGATCGGTACCGCCACGACCAGCGCGGATGCAACAGCCGGTTGGACACCCTGCAGGCGGCCTTCCTGTCAATCAAGCTCGCCGACCTGGGCAGCGCGAACGCC
>JAOPWF010000706.1 GCA_025965815.1 Mycobacterium sp. | reverse complement strand
GGTGTGCTGGACTCACTGCCGGATTTGCTTGGCGTGTACGCCGGTTCGGTGTTGTCGTCATCGCGCCTGAAGCCGGGCAACTGGGCCGGCGCGTCGGCGTGCTGGGGCCTGGAGAATCGCGAGGCCGCGGTGCGGTTCGTGGCCGCCACACCCGGCAATCCGCACGGCGCCAACGCCGAACTGAAGCTGATCGACCCGAGCGCCAATCCCTATCTGGCGGTCGCGGCGTTTCTTGGCAGCGCACTGCGCGGAATCGACAGCGGCGCTACGCTACCCGACGAGGTACCTGACGACCCCAGTCACGCGACGGTGGCGCCGCCGCCACTGCCGACCGGTCAACGCGTGGCGATCGACGCGCTGGAATCCTCCGCCAAAGCCGCCGACCTGCTGGGCCCAGCCGTCATCGAAGGTCTGACCGCGGTGCGACGCCACGAACTCAGCACCTACGGTGAGCGTCCCGCGACCGAGACATGCCAGGCGCTGCGGCTGGCCTGGAGCTGTTGACCCACCCCGAAGGAGAACCCATGGGTACCACCACGCCGGCCGAAACGGACCGGCTTCCGCGCCGCCGCTTGCCGTTCTGGGTGGCCTTGGCGCTGTCGATCGCCTTGGTCGGCCCAACGCTGGCGATGTCCGGAAACGGTCAAGGCCTGATCGCCACCGTGGGCAAAGCGATTCCGTTGGTGTTCGTGATCGGCCTGCTCGGCGTGTCGCTGGTCGGCTACAGCTTCGTCAGGTTGACTCGCCACCTGAACCACGCCGGTTCGGCGTATGCACTGGTGGGTGGCACTGTCGGGCCGAGGACCGGGTTCTTCTCCGGCTTCGCGATGCTCGGCGCGTACGTGGGCTTCGCCATCGGCACCCTGGCGTTGACCGCAGCGTTCACCAACGCGTTCATCGCCCAGATGCAGCCGGGCAATGACAATCCCTACCAGCTGCCGTGGCTAGTCCCCGTCGTGGTGGGTGCGACGATCTCGTTCCTGCTCGCCGGCCGCGACATCCGACTGCTGGCCAAGATCCTGCTCGGTATCGAAGGCATCGGCATCATCTCGATGGTGGTGCTGGTCGTGGTGATCTTCGCGCGCGGCGGTGCGCCGACGACCGGCATCGACTTCAGCGTCTTCTCGTTCGACGGGGTCTCTACCTCGGCGGTGATCAGCGGTGTGGTGGCGGCATTCCTGTCCTGGGCGGGCTTCGAGGCGTGCGCGTCGATGGGGGAGGAGACCGACAATCCGGGCCGCAATATCCCACGGGCGTTGGCCGGCACGCTGATTCTCACCGGTGTGCTGTTTGTGGTGGTGATGTTCGCCCAGGTGATCGGGTTCGGCACTGACGAAGCCGGCCTCACGGCGTTCCAGGAGTCCGGCAACACCCTGGGCGATCTGGGCGCCAGCTATATCGGCCAGTGGTTTTCCTTGCTGATCATCTTCACCGCGACGGTCGCGGCGTTCGGGTGCCACATGGCGAGCGCGGCGGCCTCCGGCCGGATGATCTTCGCCTTCGCCCGCGACGGATTCGGGCCGCGGGCATTGGCGCACATCCATCCGGGCACCGGCGGCCCGCGGCGGGCGACGTGGCTCGTCATCGTCGTTGCGCTGGTGGTAAACCTGATCTGCGGCGCCCTCGGCTGGCCCGACATGGGCACCGGAAACGACGCCATCAATACCTACTTCCTGTTCGCCGTCGCCGGATCGGTGTGCCTGATGGTCTGCTACCTGCTGGTGGAGGTCGCGGCGGCGTGGTTCGTGGGCGCACCGAAGTTCGCTGCCGTGCACGGCGGGCACGGCAAGATCCTCGGTCTGGTGCTGCCCCTGCTGGGCGCCGCGGTGATCACGGTGGTGTTGTGGTTCAACGTCAAGGATGCGGCCAGCTGGGCGGCGGCGCCGCTGCTGGGGATCTACTGGTGTGTGATCGGGCTGGCGATCGCCGTCGCGGCGTCCGGTATCGCCAAGCGCGTCGGTCAATCGCTGGCCGCCGAGCTGAACCTGACCGCATCCGTGGACTCCGATCACAGACGGACCGCCGTCGAGTGAGCACCCTCTACGAACGCGACGCAGCCGCTATCGCCGGAATCGAGAAGCTGCGCTTCTTCCCGCTGGAAGTCGTCTCCGGGCACGGCTCGACCCTCATCACCCCCGACGGCCGCGAACTCCTGGACCTGTCGGCGACGTGGACGGCGAGCGGATTGGGACACGGCCACCCGGCGGTCGCCGAGGCCGTGAGCCGTGCTGTGCGTGACGCGCCGGGCGCCGGTGGTCTGTCCGCGGTGCACCCGAATTCGGTGGGACTGGCCGAGGATCTGCTTGCCTTGGTGCCCGGCGACGGCGAGCGCCGGGTGTATCTGGGGCATGCCGGCTCCGACGCCAACGACGTCGCGCTACGGGCCTGCCGGCACGCCACCGGGGGGCGCACCGTGCTGGCGTTCGAGCACAGCTACCACGGCGGCGTCGGTGTCGCGATGGGTGTGTCCGGGGTGCACGTCGACGCGGGCGCCCCAGCCGACCCTGACGTCGCGTTCCTGCCGTACCCCAACCCTTTTCGCCCCGTCCGCGGTGACGTCGAAGCCGATGTCACCGCCTGTCTGGACATGGCCGGGCAGCATCTGGCGGGTGGATCCATCGCCTGCCTGATCGTCGAGCCGATCCTGTCCGACGGCGGTCTCGTGGTGCCGCCGGATGGGTTCCTGGCGAGCTTGCACGAATTGTGTCGTCGCCACGGTGTTCCGATGATCTGCGATGAGGTCAAGATGGGCTTGGGGCGGCCCGGCACGCTGCACGCCTTCGAGCACGACTCGGTGGTGCCCGAGATCGTCACCTTCGGCAAGGTTCTCGGCGGCGGCCTGCCGCTGTCGGCAGCCGTCGGACCGGCCGAACTGCTCGACAACCCGCCCGCGGCGGCGTTGTTGACCACCGCCGGCAACCCGGTGTGCACCGCGGCGGGCCGCGCGGTGCTGGCCACTATCGTGGAGGACAAGCTCGCCGACCGCGCCGCTGCGGTCGGTGCGGTGCTCAAGGACGCCCTGCGTGGTTTGGCCGGCTCGCCGGGTGCCGACCGCATCGGTGACGTCCGCGGTCGCGGGCTGGCGATCGGGGTGGAACTCGTCGACCCGACCACGGGGGACCCGGACAATCGGCTCGCGGCCCAGGTGGTCTACCGCGCATGGGAATTGGGTGCCGTGGTCTACTACGTCGGCGGCAACGTTCTCGAGATCACCCCGCCGCTGGTGCTGACCGAGCCCGAAGCGGCCAGGGCGGCCGAGATTCTCGGCGCAGCCATCGCCGACGCCGCCGCCGGAAGAGTCGACGAAGCGGAGGTCGCGCGTTATGCCGGTTGGTGAACTCGCCGACGTGTTCACCGGCGTGGAGGCCGACGTGCCGGCCGTACTGGCCGATCACCTACGCGGCGTCCAACTCATCGACCACCACGTGCACGGCACGTTCGACCAACGCGTCGACCGGGCCGGCTTCGAAGCCGCGATCAACGAGGGATCCACCGACCCGATCCCGACGTTCATGACCCAGTTCGATTCACCACTGGGCCTGGCGATCCGCCGCTGGTGCGCACCGGTGCTGGGCCTGAACCCGCTCGTCGATGCCGACGAATACTGGCAGCGCAGAACCGAATTCGAGCCCGGCGAGCTGGCAGTGCTCATGCTGCGCGCCGCGGGGGTGGCTCGGTGGGTCGTGGACACCGGTTTCAAGGGCGACCTCATCGCCACACCCGAGCGGCTCACCGACCTCAGCGGCAGCCCGTCCTCGTCGATCCTGCGCCTGGAGCGCCTCGCCGAGGACCTGCTGGAGACCGGAACCGACCCGGACGCATTCCCCGACGCCTTCCGCGCGGCCCTGGACGATGCGGCGACCTCATCCGAGACAGTCGGCACCAAAACCATTGCGGCGTACCGCACCGGTTTCGACATCGACTGGTCACGGCCCAGCGATTCGGATGTCGTCGCGGCGGCTCACGAGTTGGCCGCCCGTCGGCACCCACTGCGGCTCGACAGCCCGGTGCTGATCGCATTCGGCGTACATGAAGCCGCGGCGAGCGGGTTGCCCATCCAGGCGCATGTCGGGTTCGGCGATCGCGACCTGGACCTGCACCGCACCGACCCGCTGCTGCTTTTGCCGCTGCTGCGCGCGATGACGCCAGTGCCGGTGCTGCTACTGCACTGCTACCCCTACCACCGCCAGGCGGGCTATCTCGCCCAAGCCTTCGATCACGTGAATTTCGATGTGGGACTGGCCATTAACTATCTGGGCGTGCGCTCGACAGCACTGGTCGCCGAGGCGCTCGACACGGCACCGTTCGCCAAGCAACTCTATTCCTCAGATGCATTCGGGCCCCCGGAACTGCACCTGCTTGGGTCGGTGCTGTGGAGGCGCGCGATCGGGCTGGTGTTGGGCGACTGGGTGCGTACCGGTGACTGCACCGAGCAGGATGCGATTCGGATCGTCGACATGATCGGCGTGCACAACGCCGCCCGCGTCTACGCGCTCTGAGATGTCGGGACACACGCAGGCACCACTGTTCGATGCCTTGCGTAGCTTCGTCGAGCGTGAGCAGGCGCCGTTCTACAGCCCCGGCCACAAGGGCGGTCGGACTCTGGACCCGTGGTTTCGCG
>JAOPWF010000696.1 GCA_025965815.1 Mycobacterium sp. | reverse complement strand
TCGCGACCACCGACGCTCGCGGCAGCCAGCTCGTCGTCGTCGACGCCGAAACCGCCCGCGTCGACCGGAAGCTCTGGGTCGGCTCGCCGATCCGCGACCTCGCCTTCGCCGACGGCACCGCCTACGTCCTCACCTCGGACCGGGTCCGCGGCGGCGCCGTCAGCGTCATCGACATGTCGACCAACCGGATCACCGACACCATCGAGCTCGGCATCGGCGCCCCCACGCAGATGACGCTGAGCCCCGACAAGACTCGCGCCTACGTTGTCGACTACGACCACGTCGCGGTGCTGTGCACGCTGAGCCTCGAGGTCGTCAACACCGTCACGGTCGACGCCCGGCCGTCTTGCGCCGCAGTGAATTTCGACGGTGACAGGCTCTATGTCGCCGACTACGCCGGCGACGTCAGTGCTTTTTCCATCGCCTCGACGATGCCGCAGCTGTACTCGCAGTTCGTGGCAACCGACCCCATCGCACGGCCTGAGCTGCGCGAACTGGAGCCTGCAACGGCGTAACGCCGACCCCTGCGTGGTTACACGCCGCTAAACAGGTAGTTAACTACGCGTGTGGCGGCGCGGTCATTCCTCCTACGGTAACAAGCGCAATCAATGAACGTGCGCAGACCAGGGAGAAGACCATGCTCGACTTCGGTGCTCAGGGAGGCGATCCCAGCCGCGGGGTCAACATGGACCTCAGCACGTGCGTCAACCGGTACGGGCCGGCGCCCGCAGCGATTGCCGCACTGCACGCGATCGAGCCCGCCGACATCCTGCTCCATCCATACGAGGACGCACCGCAGCTCATAGAGCTCTACCGTGGCGCCACCGGTGTCGTCGACGGCGCGATGATCGCCGGTCGCGGAGCCAGTGAGTTCATCTGGGCGATGTGCCGCGAGCTCGATCACACTTCAGTGCACGTGCCGATGCCCGCGTACACCGACTATCTGAAGGCATTCCCGGGTCGGGGGTTCGATCCCACCGGCGAACGCATCCCGTCGCTCGAGCAGATCGACGCCGCGCTGAATGCCGCTGGCGTCGTGATCATCTCGAACCCACACAACCCAACGGGCGTCCATCTCGATCCCGGCGGACTGGTCGATGTCGCCGCCGCCCATCCGGCTGCGACGCTCGTGGTTGACGAGTCTTACATCGACTTCACACCGGACCCGGCGGGGTGGTCGGTAATCGGGTGCGAGGTGTCCAACATCGTCGTGTTGCGCTCCACGACCAAGTTCTACGGCATCGCCGCGACCCGCACGGGCATCGCGTGGTGTGCTGAATCCGAGCCTCTGACATGCCTTTTCGGCCAGCAGGAGAATTGGGGTCTGTCCGGCATCGATGTGCGCGTTGCGTGCGCCGCGGTGCACAGCCTCGACTGGTCCGACCACAGCCGGGCCCAGATGCACGCCGACAACGCATGGCTCGCCGAAATGCTTTCGAACGTACCGGGTCTCGACCTGCACGCCAACACGAATGTGCACTTCCAGTTTGGATTCTGCGAGCGCTCACATGAGGTGGCCGAGCTGTTCCGTCGGCGCGGCATCGGCGTTCGTGTCCTTGGCGCGGCGCATGGCGTACGACCCGACGCGCTGCGAATCGTCGCACCGCGTCATGATGAGCGGGACCGCTTCGCCGAGGCGGTCACCTATGTGGTCGATGAACGCGTCGCGGCCTGACCGCATAGGGGTTGTGGGCGTCGGCCTGGCCGCCTGCGGCGCAGTCGCCTACGGCATTGCCACGGTCATCGGACGGGCGTTGGCGGGTGCTGGTGTCGACTCGGCGAGCGCGCTGGGCATCCGGTTCGCCGTCGCGGCAGTCATTCTCGCAGCGCTGCTGCGCCTGCGGGGCGCACCCATCCGTCCCCGTTCAGGCGAGTGGCTACCGATCGTGCTGCTCGGCGCAATCGGCTACACCCTGGAGTCGACACTCTTCTACATGTCGCTGGGCCACGGCAGCGCCGCAGCGTGCATCCTGCTGTTCTATGCGTATCCGGCGATCGTCACGGCAATCGAATTCATCCGTGGCGGAGAGCAATTGACCGCAGCGACGATCGCGGCGTTGGTGTTATCTGTTGTCGGCACGGCCGTGGTCGTGGCGATCGGCCGCGATGTGTCGATCTCGGTGGCGGGCGTTGTACTGGCATTCGCCGCTGCGATTGCATATGCGCTATACCTCGTCGTCGGTCGCGACGTCCGTCGGGGCACTGACGCGATGACCACAGCCTGCTGGGTCGCGGTCGGTGCGGCGGCCTCATCGCTGTTGCGCGGTGTCGTCGGAGGCACGCTGGAGGTGCCGAGTTGCCATCTGCTGCAGATCGTCGCCTACGGCGCGGTGACCGCGGCCGCCTTCGTGCTGACGTTCGCCGCACTGTCCCGCATCGGCGCCAGCCACACGGCCGTCGTCATGACGTTGGAGGCGGTATCGACGGTTGTGATCGCGGCGACCGTCCTTGGCGAGGGCATTTCGCCTCCGCAGGCCCTCGGCGGTCTCGCGATCCTCGCCGCGGCGGCGGTTGTCGCACACTCGCACCGCGGCGAGCGTCCGCAAAATGTACGCAGAATGCGGCGTGTCGGTGTACAGACCCGGTCGCTCGCGGGAAGGGGCCTAGCGCCAGGTGTAGCGGGTCTTCGGGCGGCCCGCCTTGCCGTAGTCGGTCTGTCGCGTGAGCGTGCCCTCGTCGGCGAGCCGCTCGAGGTAGCGCCACGCCGTTACTCGTGACACCCCGACCTGCTTGGCCACCACATCGGCCGTGATTCCGTCGGCGGAATCCCGTACCGCGCGGGCGATCTCGTCGTTGGTGCCCGGCGCAGCACCCTTCGGCGCAGCGGACCGGTCCGCGCCGACCCGCAGTTCGGCCAGCGCGCGATCGACCTCGGCCTGACTAGCCGCGTCGGTGCCGGCCGGCAGGGCCTCACGGTAACGGCGGTAGCGCTCCAGGCGGTCGCGGAACGCCGCGAACGTAAACGGCTTGAGCAGATACGCCAGCGCGCCATGGCCGACCGCCGCGCGCACCATCTCCAGGTCGCGTTCGGATGTGATCGCAATGATGTCCGGCGCGGGGCGCAGACCCGACAAACCCGACGCCAAGGCGATCCCGCTCGCGTCGGGCAGCCCAATATCAAGCAGCACCAGGTCGATTGGCGCGTCACCTGCTAGAGCGTCGGATGCGGCGCGCATCGCATCACGGGCGGTATGCGCGACCGCCGCCACCGAAAACCCCGGTAGCCGACCGAGATACGTGCGATGCGCCTCGGCGATCAACGGCTCGTCCTCGACGATCAGCACACTGATCACGATTTCACCGTCACCGTCACCACAGATCCGTAGCTGACGTCGGCGCTCAACGTGCCGTTGTGGCGCTTGACCACCTGCGCAACCAGCGCGAGCCCCAACCCGTGATGGTCGGAGTCGCCCTTCGTCGAATAGCCGCGCTGCATGGCCGTCTC
>JAOPWF010000693.1 GCA_025965815.1 Mycobacterium sp. | reverse complement strand
GGGAGGCAACGTCCCTCGCGCCTACAGGATCTCCCGCGCCGACGTCGCGCACGCGATGCTGGACGCACTGGAGCAACCTGCGACGAGACAACCGGTCGGCGTCGCCTATTGATCTCGACGACCTAGGGCCGTGGATCGGTGCCGGGCTCCGGCACAAGGGTACTTTGTGGGCTGACAAGGTAAAGGCCGCTACTGGCCGGCGTCTGCACGATCGACTATTACACGCATGACCACAACGCAGAACACCACCGCCGCCCGCACCACCCTGATCCGCCGCCTCGCCGCCGGCGCCGCCCTGGCCGCCGGCGCCGCCCTGGCCGCGCTCGGCACCGCCACCGCCAGCCACGCTGACACCACCATCACCAACCCCGGCCCCTCCATCAGCGCGCCGTCACACCTGGCGTTCCCGCACCAGACCAACACCCCCCAGCCCGGCACCACAATCCACCACCACCACCAGAAAAGCCACGCCAAGTAAACCCAGCACCAACGAGCCCGGACACCAACAGGGGTCCGGGCTCATTGTTCGGCGTGCCCGCCTGACTACGCGTCCGGATTTTGGCGCGCCGACGACCACCCGCGCCGCAGTGACCTCCGGGGCCGACTAATGGAATCCGATTCAGCGTCCAGCACGAGGCGCCTCCCGGCGCTTCTGAACACAATCGGACTTCACCAGCGGGCGGTGAAGCCGTCGCGACTCTTCAATGCTCACCACAAGGCTCGGAGCAGTGATCACACGACGGCGAGGAGGTCGGCTAGAAAGATCATGTCCGAGCGAATCCTCGCCAACGCGGCAATTTTCCAGGGAGTAGATGACTGCGCGACTTCGGCGCTAATGAGCAAACTCTCATTTCGGGCAAGGTCAAGATCGGTTCTTGCACACCCGATGGGCGGGAAAATCTAATCACCCACATGGGCCCGTCGGACATGTTCGGTGAGTTGTCGATTCTCGACCACGTCCCGCGGACGTCTAGCGCGACGACGATCACCGAAGTACGCGCAATGTGGATGGAGCGCGAACAGCTGTGGGCGTGGATCACCGACCATCCACAGATCATCGACCAGTTGCTCCGGGTCCTGGCCGCCGACTGCGTCGCACCAACGACAAAATCGCAAACTTCATCTTCACGGACGTGTCCGGCCGTGTCGCCAAGCAGTTGTTGCGGTTGGCGCAGCGCTTTGGCGACCAGCAGGACGGAGCAATGCGAGTGAACCACGACCTCAGCTATGACGAGATCGCACAACTCGTTGGGGCATCGCGCGAAGCCGTGGATATGACACTCGGCGATTTCGCAGACCGCGGCTGGATCCAGGTAGGGGACAGATGCGTCGTAATCCGCGGTTCCGCGTGCTCAGCCACGTGCTACCACCCAGCGCAAGACCGACTCGACTGAGATCCGCACGAACAAGCCGCCGATTTGCGCCGTGCGTAAGCAACCGGAGTGGCCTCATTCGTCAGGCGAGGCCGAGGTTCTCTTGCGGCCTGCCGCCACATAATTGGTTTCAACGGCGTTCAGATGCCGCCAAGTTCTCGAGCTAGCCGCCAAGTTCTCGAGGTAATCGCCATGACCTTGTTTCGGATTAACGCCGCCCGTTGGCCGATCAGCCGTCTGTTTGCACGAAATGCGCTTGTCCGCATCAGCGATCGCGTCGAAGCGACGGTCCTGTTTATGGCCATCGCCATCTCCCTCGTAGCCGTACCCATCGCCGGCGCCGTCGGCACTGCGGTGTACGAATCCAGCAGCCTTACGATCGCCGAGCAGGCACGGACGCAGCATGCTGTAGTCGCTACCGCGATCGAGGACAGCACCACCACCCCGCTCAGGTACTCCAACATCATCACCGCACGGGCTCGTTGGCAGTTCGCCGGCCAGGCACACACCGGGACATTCGGGTGGGACAGCGCCGTCAAAAGCGGTGCCGCCATCGAGATCTGGGTGAACAGCAACGGCGATCACGTCGGTCCCCCCGCCCCGCCGTCACAGGCCGGTGTCGAGGCCGTTGGGGCTGGGCTGGCGGTAGGGCTGACTATGCTCGGCATGACGGTGGCGGTGTGCACAGCCGTGAGGCGGCAGATCGACCGGGTACGCCTGGCCGGCTGGGAACGGGAACTGAGAAGCCTGGCCGACGACGGCGGGCACGCCAACAAACATTCCTGAATGTAGTCGACCGGCATGGCCGCCAAGCGTATCCGCGGTGACGGTGCCGGCAGTCTAATGCGGTGCGTTTCTCGTCATCTAGAGGCCCGCCCATGCTTCGCAGCCGGAGACGATCGCGAACCGATCGTGGGCACCGGACAATGCCAGCATCCGCCACACCGGCGAAGGAACATCGACCAAACACATCGATCCGCCTGCCGCGGTAGCGCGCCGCTGAACATCGGTAAGAGCGGCCAGTCCAGCGCTGCCGAAGAAACTGACACCGGACACATCCACGACAAGATCCCGGCCGGTCTTGGCCAGCGGACGGAGCCGGGCCAGTAGGCGCTGCGCGGTGCACATGTCGAGTTCACCATCCAGGAAAACCACAGCACCGCCGCGTTGCAGAGTCACCGAGCAGGAGAACAACTGTCTCGTCGTCGTCGTCGGTTTCGCCGATGTCGACACCACCCGTTTCTGTTGCCCGCAGGCGCTGGAGCGGACGACCCGGGCCGGCACATTGGCGGGTGGCGAACCAACTGCTCGCTCGTCGAGGGCTGTCTGCCCTGTACGGAACTGCTCCAACACCATGGCCTCCAGCCTGTGCGACGAAACGCCGGACCGACCGGCGGTGCTATGAGGTCCCTCTGTTGTAAGCAATGTGCCAACAGGGCAGTGTTCTTGCGTCGGCCCTGAAGGCCCAAACCCAGTCCCCAAAGTCGTCCTCAACAACCGAGGCACAACCGTGCGTGTCATCGGCCGTGCGACCGGCACCCAACGGGTAGCGATCTGCCCCCCTTCGGCACGGCGTCCCCGAGGACAGCGACTGGAGTCTTTACGTGCGCTCGCGGATCTCCGCCGAGCGGCCCTCCCTTGACCTCGGTGGCATCCACGAATAGAAGAATCGCGAGGATTATCTCGGCAGCGCGCTGAGCGACCTGCGTGTTGAGAGTCTGGTCGAGGGTGTTCTTTGTCGTAAAGCCAATGGAGATCCCTGCAGCACGACGATCATGGGAGTCGTGATGTGCCAGCGCTCGAACCGCGCCGCGAGCACCGACAGGACCGTGACAATCGCCGCGACCGCTATCAGCGACTGGGTCACGTGCACCGTCCTTTCGGGACCGCCGCGCTCGGTCCGACATCAACCCTGGGCGATCGGATACCAAACCGCCAAACGAGCCATGGATGCGGCAAGCCGCCGGAAGAGAAGACTTGGCTCAGCGTTCTGAGCCGGGTCTAGCCAAGGTCGGACTCGTCATTGGCAACGGGACCGCCCAGCTCACCAGTGCCGTGACGGTCCAGCACGTCAAGTACACGTCGGCCCCAACGCTCGTGTGCCGCTTGGCGAGTGGTTCCGGCCGCTCGAGCGATCAACTCCCACGTGGCGCCCCAGCGACGCAGCCCGACGACGGTACCGAATGGGTCAATACCGGCAGCTAGCTCGATCCGCAGCTCGAGAAGCTTTGCTGCCGTCTCCCGCTGCGCTTCCGCAGGCGTGCCGGAAAGGGACTCCCAGTCCGGAGATCCGGGCACCGGATGGCCCCCCACCAATACAGCGGCCTGGCGGCTTGCCTCACTGACAGCAGCGTTGATGACCGCGGCAACGGCCTGGGAAACATCAACAGTCGAAGCGGTTTCCACAAGACTTTCCATGCTGTCAAGATAACCTTGACAGCATGGAAAGCGAAAGCGAATTTGGTGTCAGAGTACCGGTCATCGGTGCGACGCCCGCGGGGGCAAATTCCGGCCGGCGAGTAACCCTCTTGTGCGTAGCGACCTTGAGGGTTTCGTTTGGGACTAGAAGGAAGATTTGCAATTTGGGTCAGACACATGAGGTCGCCGCGACAGCATTGACGGCTGTTCAATCTTAAGCGGGCAGTTGTGATTTCGCTCTCATAGAGCGTGTCGTTGAAGTTGGAGGCCCTTGGCCTTCCGAAGTCTGAAAGTTGCGAAGCATTCAGGCGATGGAAGGAAACCAAGG
>JAOPWF010000677.1 GCA_025965815.1 Mycobacterium sp. | reverse complement strand
TGGGGGCGTGTTGGCGCCGGGAACGAGTTAGGGCAGATGCGCGGACAACAGCCAGGCCTGCATCGACTTGCGACCCTTGGGTTCGTCCTTCAGTTCGACCCCCGGGAAACCCGCGAGCCCGTCGGCGATGTTGGCGTGGATGCGGGCGGGCCTGATCTCGTCGATGACCCAGTAGGTGGACACCACATCGCGCAGTTCCTCGGCGGTGACGGGGTTGGCGGGTCCGGTCTGCCCCTCGGGGAGACCGGAGCGGTCGAAGACCAGGACGAAATAGGACGCACCGGGTGCGGCCGCACGGACGATCGACTGCTGATATCCGTCGCGCAGTTCGACCGGCATCGAGTGAAACAGTGTGCTGTCGACGATGGTGCCGAACCGGCCGTCGTAGCCGCCGAACGAGCTTATGTCGGCGACCTCGAAGGTGGCGTTGGTCAGGCCACGTTCGGCAGCCTCGGCCTTCGCCAGTTCGATGGCGGTCGGCGAAAGGTCAAGGCCGACAGTGGCGTAACCCTGGGCGGCCAGATGCAGTGACACCGCCGCCTCTCCACAGCCGGCGTCGAGGATCTCTCCGTGGAATTTGCCCTGCTCGATCAGAGCGGCGATCTCAGGTTGCGGCTCGCCGATGCTCCACGGCGGCTTGGTTCCTACGCCCAGCGCGAGAGCTTCGCCGCGGTAGGCCGATTCGAAAACGAAATCCTGTGGTGTTGTCATCACCCAGATATATCAATCTAGTTGATATATGTCAAGATACTTGATATGAGTGGCCTCGACGAGAAGCCGTTGGGCTATCTGCTGTACCGGGTCGCCGCGGCGTTGCGCGCCGAGGTCACCGACGCCGTGCTGACGCCGCTCGGGCTGGCGTTCCCGCAGTACCTCTGCATGCGGGTGCTGTCGGTTTCGCCCGGACTGTCCAGCGCCGAACTCGCCAGGAACATCAACGTGTCGCCACAGGCGATGAACGTTGTGCTCAGAGGGCTGGAGGATCTCGGGCTGGTGAACCGCCCGGCCACCGTGTCATCGGGCCGGGCCCTCCCTGCCGAACTGACCTCCGACGGCAAGACGCTGCTGCGGCGCGCGGATACGGGCGTGCGGGCGGCCGAAGGCCGGGTCCTCGCCAACCTGGCCGAGACCCAACGGCGGGAGCTCAAGAGGCTGCTGGCCACTGTGGATGCCGATCCGCCGCACTAGAGTCCCCACCATGGGAGGCGCGCCGTCGCACTGGTCACGAACGACGGCCGCGATCGGGGTGGTGGCCCTCCTCCTGACGGCATGCGACCAGCCCGGGGCGCCGAAGCCGGCGAAGCGCACCTTCGAATCCGCGCCCTGCCCGTCTCCGACCGTCGAAGGCATCCCCGGGCTCGATCTCGGGCCCGAGTTCAGCTGCGGGTATCTGTCGGTGCCGGAGAACCGGTCCAAGCCGGACCGCCGGACGATCAAGTTGGCCGTCGCCACGGCGAAGGCCACATCGCCCAATCCGAAGCCCGACCCGCTGGTGTACCTCACCGGTGGGCCCGGCGGCCCCGGGCTGGCGCCGGCCCAGGTGCTGGTGGATGCGGGCATCAACCGCGACCGCGACGTCATCTTCGTCGACCAGCGCGGCACGCTGCATTCCGATCCGAAGCTGACCTGCCCGGAGATCGATGAATTCATGGCCAAGGCGACCGCGACGTCGGTCCAGCTCCCGTCGACCGCCGATGCTGATATCGCCGCCGTCGGGGCCTGCCACGACCGACTGGCCGCCGCCGGTTACGACCTGAGCGCCTACAACACCACCGAGAACGCCGCCGACCTCGCCGACCTGCGCGCCGCGCTGCACATCGACCAGTGGAACGTCTACGGCGTCTCCTACGGCAGCGATCTGGCGCTGCAGTTGCTGCGGGACCATCCCGAAGGCATCCGCAGCGTCGTGCTCGACTCGGTGCTGCCGCCGCAGACGAATGTGATGATGCAGTTCTGGCCCAGCGCCGCCGAGGGCATCCGCGCTCTGTTCGACGCGTGCTCAGCACAGCCGGGCTGCGCGGCCGCGTACCCGAACCTGGCCGGCGATTTCACCTCTGCCGTAGGGCGATTGGGGCAGCGGCCACTCGTCGTTGACCTTCCGGCAGACAACGGCAAGCCGCCGCGTCGCGTGGTGATCGACGGGTACACATTCGCCAACATGGTCGTGCAGTCCAGCCTGGCACCGGGCAAATTCGCGGCGCTGCCGCGGACGATCCACAGTGTCGCCACCGGCGACGGCAAGGCCGCTGCTACCGAGATCGTCAACGGGCTCACCCCGCCCGGAATCATCGGATACGGCCTGACGTACGGGGTCTTCTGCCGCGAGGATGCGCCCTTCGCCGAGCCCGCCGCGGCGATAGCCGCTGCCGCGCAGGTGTTTCCCGATTTCCCGCAGGACGTGTTGGCGCTGGAGCCCCAGGCGCCGCGGTTGTTCAGCGACTGCAGTGTCTGGGATGTCGGCCGCGCCGACGATGCGGTTCATCGGCCCGCGCGCAGTGATGTGCCGGTCCTGCTGATGAACGGCACTCTCGACGCCGTCACCTCGCTCAGTCAGGCGGAGGTCGCGGCGGCGACACTCCCCCACAGCCTGCTCGTTCCGTTCCCCGGCTTGGGCCACGACGTGTATTCGGCCTCGGACTGCGGACGCCAGATCATGGCCGACTTCCTCAATCGCCCAGACGGTTACGACACCAGCTGCGCCAAAGCGATCAAACCACCGACGTTCCTGAGCTGAGAGTGGCGCTACTGACCGCCGGTGAGGAGTCGTTCGGGATGGTGGTAGTCGTTGACCCGGGGTTGGCCGGTGTCGAGGTGCGGTGGTGGGATCCATTCGGTGCTGCCGTCGCGGCGTTTGACGGTTCTCCAGCCCTCTTCGAGGAGTTGGTGGTCGGGTTTGCAGGCGAAGGTCAGGTCGTCGACGTTGGTTGCGCCGCCCGCGGCCCATTCGTCGACGTGGTGCACTTCGCACCGGTAACCGGGCGCGGTACAGCCGGGGCGGCTGCATCCACGATCCTTCACGTGCAACACGATCCGTTGATCGGCCGACGCGATCCGTTTGGTCCGGCCGAGGTAGAGCGGGCGACCGGTGACATCGTCAAAGATCACCAGGTAGTGATAGGAGTGCGACGCAATCCGGATCACGTCGCTCATCGGCAGCAGAGTGCCGCCGCCGGTGACGGCCTGCCCGCAGCCCGATTCCAGCTCCTTCAAGGTGGTGGACACGATCACGGTAACCGGCAGGCCGCGGTGCTGGCCGAGTGCCGGATTGCCGAGTTGACTACGGACCAGGGCGTTCAGCGCGTCGTGCTGACGTTGGGCGACGCTGCGCGAATCACGCTGCGCGGCTTCGGTTGAGGCATCCTCGTTTACGCGTGGCCTCTGGTCGCTGGGGTCGCACATCCCTGGGGCGGCGAATTTGGCGAACCAGGCTTCCAGGTTCGCGCGCAGCTCCGGGGTGGCGGTCAGCCGCCCTTCACTCATCCCGTCCGGTGCCTGCCGGCCCCAGCTGAAGCCGCGGCGCCGGGCCCGATCGGCGTCGGTGAACACGCCGTCGGGGTTGATCACGGCGGCGAGCCGGTCCGCCACCTGTACCAACTGGTCAGGTCGCAGCGCTGTCGCCTTGTCGGCGAGGAACTGCTCGGCGGCTTCGCGGGTGCCGACATCGATTTGGGCAGGCAACTGCGCGAAGAACCGTTGGATCGCCCGTAGATGCTCGCCGTCCAACACACCGGTACGCCACTGCTTCGATGTGCATGGCAGTTCTGGAGGTAGCACCTGCCCGGCCAGCGTCATCCGCGACGCCAACTGCTCCGCGTCGCGGATACGGCGCCGGGCCTCAGCGGGGGTGATCCGCAGTCGGTCCGCGATCAGCCGGTGCGGCACATCGCCCAGCTTTGAAATGTCCTCCCTGGCAAGGCTGAGGGTCAGGTCATGACCGAGCGCGGTGCCGCGTCGGCGCAGGGTCTCCAACTGGTCGACGACCGTGAGCCGTTCCGCAATCGGCACGTTGTCCCACTGCGTGTCGAACAGCTCCGCGATAGCGTCGAGAGCCGCCATCACCTTGCTCGAACTCATGTTCGAATGATAGCCCGCAGCACCGACAAACCTGATCTGCTAAACCATTGGAACCGGCGGATTCATACGGTCAATGCAACATCCGTTGATTCGGGAGGTTGCTGTGCCCAGCGGTTATCCGTTTTCGAGGTCGGCATGAGGCCGAGCGCTTGTTGGGTTTGTCGATTCACACGGGGTGGCTGTGGTGGCGTGACGCTGGAGCGATGAAGCTGCGCAGGGGCCGCGGTGTTGGCGGTCTGGCGGATCCTGGCGACTGGAACGGCCGGGAGGCCGATCGCCCGGCATATCGGCCGCCACCGGGGCCACGGTGACTCGGGAGATCAAACGCAATATAATCCCGACGGGATTACCACGCTCGGATGGCCCATTTGCGTGCGGCCCATAGAGCCCGTCGACCAAAGGCGTTCAAGCTCAAAGACACTCCATTGTGCGCGGCCATCG
>JAOPWF010000675.1 GCA_025965815.1 Mycobacterium sp. | reverse complement strand
CGGGCATCGCCGAGTCGCACCGCGTCGTGCAGCGCGCGCAATGCGACCGCCGACTGGCCCCCGCGTTCGGCCGCGCGCACCGCCTCGCGGGCTGCGGCGATCGCTGCGTGAGTATCGCGGCGCGATGCCAGGGTCCACGCCCGCGCCAGCGCCAGTTCCGGCGCGAACAGCATCGACTTCAGCCCGTGCCGCGATTCCGCCCGGGCCAGGATCTTGCCGGCCTCCGCCGTCGCACCCTGCTGGCCGAGCGCCTGGGCCAGCAGCATCCATGCCAGCGGACCCCATGAGTACCCGGTCGGCGCCAGGGCGGAGGCCGCGTCCCGCAGCAGCATCACCGCACGGTCCAGGTCGCCCAGGGCGATCAGCACATCGGCGATCAGGACCTCGCCGATCGCCCGGCCGGGCTGCTGCCGTTGGGCGAAGTCGGTGAGCTGTTGGGCCAACGCCTGAGCTCGCCCCGGCTCACCTGCCATCAGCAGCGTGTTTCCAGGACACCCAGCCGCAGCGCCTCCTCGGCGCCGGCGATCACGTCGGCGACCGGCTGCGGGCGGTCACTGTCCAGCGTCAGCACCGCCGTGCGTAACCGCCCCACCACGCCGTCGTGAGGATTCTCCGCCAGCAGTTCGACCAGCGCCGTGCGCAACCGGCGCAGATCCGGGCCGCCCAGCGCGTCGCGGATCGCGTCGGCGTACAGCGGGTGGGCCGGACGCACGCTGTCACCGTCCGCCGCAATGGCGCCCGACGCTTCGGCGAGCTGGACCGCCGCACGTCCCACCAGCGCGGTCAGGTCGGCCCGCTGCAGCGGCTCCTCGACGGCCAGATATTCCAGCGCCATACGGGCGCCCGGCGGTAACGCCGCGACGTACTCCTTGACCTGCGCGGCGAGTCGGCCTTCCTCGTGGCCGGGCGGTTCGATGTCGATCCGCGACAGCAGATCGTCGCGCCACAACGCGGAAACCGCGCCGGGCACCGGGCCGCCGGGCGCGACGGTGACGATGAGCCGCGCGGCGCCGCTGACCGCCAACTGGTAGAGCAGCGTCGCGGACAATTCGTCCAACAGGTGCGCGTCGTCGACCGCCAGCAGCAGGCCAGGCGGCCCTGTGGAGCCCAGCGCTTCGCGGGCTTCACGCAGCACCACGGCCGTCTTGCCGGTATCGGGCACGTCGAACAGGTGGCTGAAGGCGGCGAACGGCACGGCCGACGCCGACTGTGTGCCGGTGACCCAACCGACCCGGCGGTAGTGCTGGCCGAGCTTCTGGACGGCCCGCTGCAGGAGAGACGTCTTCCCGACGCCGGCGGGGCCGATGAGTACGGCTCCGGCCCGGTCACGTACCGCCGCCTCGAGCTGTTCGGATGCCGGTTCGTGCGGCGTGATCACCCACTCAACAGGCACCGCCGGAGTGTATGACCCACGCCGCAGGGCCAGACGGAAACGGCCCAAATGCGGCGGCCGGCAACGCTCGTCTACGTTGACGGTTGTGTCGGCAACTCCTGATCCGGATCGAGAATGGGCGGTGTGCGTGTACTGCGCCTCGGGCCCGTCGCATCCGGAGTTACTGTATCTGGCCACCCGGGTCGGCGAGGGCATCGCGGACCGCGGCTGGACACTGGTCTCCGGCGGCGGGAACGTCTCGGCAATGGGCGCGCTGGCCGACGGGGCCCGCGGGCACAGCGGCCGCACGGTCGGCGTGATCCCCAAAGCACTGGTGCACCGCGAACTGGCCGACGTGAACGCCGACGAGCTGATCGTCACCGACACCATGCGGGAACGGAAGCAGGTGATGGAGGACCGCGCCGACGCGTTCGTTGCTCTGCCCGGCGGCATCGGCACGCTGGAGGAGTTCTTCGAAGCGTGGACCGCGGGCTATCTGGGTATGCATGACAAGCCGGTGGTGCTGCTCGATCCCGTCGGGCATTACGACGGTTTGCTGGCCTGGCTGCATGGCCTGGTCGACACCGGCTATGTGACGCAGGCGGCGCTGGACCGCCTTGTCGTCGTTGACGATGTCGACGGCGCACTGGCAGCCTGCGCCCCGGCACCGTGAGGCCGATCACGTCGTCGCTACGCTGACCCGGGAAGTCCGACAGCGAACTCAACAAGGGGGCGACGCCTAACATGTCTGATGAGAAATCGGGAGCCCGCAGCTCGGTCGGCCTGCTGGATATCGCAACCCGCCTACCTGGGTTGCTGCTGGACTCGCCGGTCATTCTTCGCGGTGCCCTCACGGGTTTCCTGGCCCGCCCCAGCGCCAAGACCTCCATCGGCAAGGTCTTCCAGGATCGGGCCGCGCAATACGCCGACCGGGTGTTCCTCAGGATGGGTGACCAGCAGTTGACCTACCGGGAAGCCAACGAAATGGCCAACCGGTTCGCCGCCGTCCTGGCCGCCAAGGGAGTCGGCCACGGCGACGTCGTGGGGATCATGCTGAAGAACTCGCCGCAGTCGGTGCTGCTGATGCTGGCGGCCGTCAAGTGCGGCGCCGTCGCGGGGATGATCAATTACAACCAGCGCGGCAAGGTCCTCGCGCACAGCATCGGCCTGCTCGACGCCACGGCCACCGTTGCCGAAACCGACCTTGTCTCCGAGATCGAAGACAGTGG
>JAOPWF010000657.1 GCA_025965815.1 Mycobacterium sp. | reverse complement strand
GCTTGTACGTGCGGTCTTGACGCAGCGCCGCGATGATCACCCACTGACCGGTCTGACGGTCAAAACGCAACTCCGACTGCTGATAACCCCGGTCAGGCAGCGGGCGTCCGTCGGCGACCGGTGCCGGGGTGTGGCCCGGCAATGAGAAGAACAGCAGTTCACGGCCGTCGGCCAGCGTCCACCGCGTGGGCGCCGCGATGTCGTTCATCGTCGTCCCGCAACTTCGGCGATCAGCAGGGCGCCCACCTGCGCGCCGATGACGGCACGATCGGGGTCCGCCAGACCGTCGTCGACGATGAACCTGTCCACCTGTGCCAACCGGGCGAACACGTTGGTGCCGACCTCGCGGCATTTGGTGTGATCAGCCAAAACCACCAGCTCTTCGCCGATGTCGATCAACGTCCGGTTCGTCTGGGCCTCTGCGATATTCGGTGAAGTGAGGCCTGCATCGGGGTCGAACCCGTGCACGCCGAGGTAACTGCCGTCCACCCGAAAAGAGGCGATCGCCGCGTCAGCGATCGGGCCGACGAGTGCGTCCGACGGCGTGCGAACGCCACCGCTCAGATAGACCAAGGGAGCACCGAGGCCATCATCGCCCGGATCGGTCAGTTCCCGGAAGATGCTGATGGAGTTGGTGACAACGGTGATCGAGGACCGCTGGCGGAGGCGGCGGGCAAGCTCGGTGGTGGTGGTTCCCGCGCCGATGGCGATGGTCATGCCATCCTCGACGGTCGCCGCCGCGACGGCGGCGATCGCCGCCTTCTCGGCCCGCTGCTGGCCGGCCTTGACTGATGACGACGGTTCTTCACCACGGTTGTGGCGGGTCACCGCGCCGCCGTGCACCTTGCGCAACAGGTCTTGGGCATCGAGAGCGTCGAGGTCGCGGCGGACGGTCATTTCCGACACGTCGAGTTCAGCGGCGAGGTCGGCGACGCGCACTGCCCCTCCGGAGTGGAGCGCGCGCAGGATCGCACTGTGTCGCTCAGCGGCAAGCATCGCGTTTGGCACCTCCTCCGAACGAACAGTAACAAACACCATTTGGTCCGTTTGGCGGATTTTCACACGCGGGGGTGTCGCTGGATGTTTGATTATGTTAGAACATGTGAACAGTTATCCAAACTTACTCAACAAAGGGGTTGATGGATGACGGCCACCACGCTGGCTGCCGACAACGTGCTGCAACTCAACGTCGGCGCGCTCGACTACGTATTGATCGCCATCTACTTCGTGTTCGTGCTTGGCATCGGGTTGCTCGCCCGCAGTCAGATCTCGTCGAGCCTGGACTTCTTTCTCTCCGGCCGCCGGCTGCCCGCGTGGGTGACCGGCATCGCGTTCGTGTCGGCCAATCTCGGCGCTATCGAGATCATGGGTATGTCGGCCAATGGCGCGCAGATCGGGCTGAGCACCATGCACTACTACTGGATCGGCGCCGTTCCCGCGATGCTGTTCCTCGGCGTGGTGATGATGCCGTTCTACTACGGCTCAAAGGTGCGCAGCGTCCCGGAGTTCATGCGCAAACGCTTCGGCCCCGGCGCGCATCTGGTCAACGCCATCAGCTTCGCCGTCGCCCAGGTGCTGATCGCGGGCGTCAACCTGTTCCTGCTGGCGACGGTCGTCAACGCGCTGCTGGGCTGGGACAAATGGGTGTCGTTGATCGTGGCCGCCGCGATCGTGCTCACCTACACCGCCCTCGGTGGACTGTCGGCGGCGATCTACAACGAGGTGCTGCAGTTCTTCGTGATCCTGGCGGCGCTGGTCCCTCTGACGATCTTCGGGCTGATCAAGGTCGGCGGCTGGAGTGGCCTGCGGGACAAGGTGATTGACACTACCAAGTCCGACGGTTCGGTGACCGCGACCGTCCACGAGCAACTGACAACATGGCCGGGCCAGGCGCTCAGCGGTTTCAGCAGCCCGGTCTGGTCGGTGATCGGCATCGTGTTCGGGCTCGGGTTCGTGCTGTCCTTCGGGTACTGGACGACGAACTTCGTCGAGGTGCAGCGCGCGATGGCCTCGGATTCCATCTCCGCGGCCCGCCGGGCACCGATCATCGCCTCCTACCCGAAGATGTTCATCCCGTTCTTTGTGGTGATACCCGGCATGATCGCCGCCGCCGCGATCGGCGACATAATCCATCTGAAATCCACCGGCTCGGGCCAGATCACCTACAACGACGCCATGCTGTTGATGATCCGCGACATCCTGCCCAACGGCCTGATCGGTGTTGCTGTCGCCGGTCTACTGGCGTCGTTCATGGCCGGCATGGCCGCCAACATTTCGGCGTTCAATACCGTGTTCAGCTACGACATCTGGCAGCAGTACGTGGTCAAGGACCGGCCCGACAACTACTACATCAAGGTCGGGCGCGTCGCGACGGTGGGGGCGACAGTGCTCGCGATCTTCACCGCACTGATCGCGTCGGGCTACTCCAACCTGATGGATTACCTGCAGACACTGTTCGGCTTCTTCAACGCCCCACTGTTCGCGACCTTCATCCTCGGTATGTTCTGGAAGCGGATGACCGCAACCGCCGGTTGGGCCGGTCTGGTCGCCGGAACCCTTTCCGCGGTATTCGTTTTCATCCTGTCCAAGGTCGGTGTGATCGATCTTCCCGGGCAGGGCGTGCCGTTCGTTGCCGCAACGGCCGCGTTCATCGTCGACATCGTCGTCAGCGTGGCGGTCAGCATGGTGACGGCACCGAAACCCGCGGCGGAGTTGAAAGGGTTCGTCTACTCGGAGACGCCGAAAGAGATGTTCTACGACCCGGAATCCGCCGGAAAGCCCTGGTTCCAGAGGCCGGTTCCGCTGGCCGGCGTGATGCTCGTACTCACCATTGCCCTTAACATCGTGTTCCACTGAATCCCGCTA